>JBCCXA010000010.1 GCA_039192515.1 Verrucomicrobiota bacterium
GCGGTGCATTTAGTCCGTTAGGTGCGGCACTGAAGGGGTCGAATCCCCCAGCACCTAATGCACAACGTTTACTGCCAGGACTACCGGGGTATCTAATCCCGTTCGCTCCCCTGGCCTTCGTGCCTCAGAGTCAGGTGTCTTCTAGTAAGCTGCCTTCGCCATTGGTGTTCCTCTTGATATCTACGCATTTCACCGCTACACCAAGAATTCCGCTTACCTCTCCGACCCTCTAGCCAAATAGTATCGGATGCAGTTTCACTGTTGAGCAGTGAGATTTCACATCTGACTTACCTAGCCTCCTACGCACCCTTTACGCCCAGTAAATCCGAACAACGCTTGGAACCTCTGTATTACCGCGGCTGCTGGCACAGAGTTAGCCGTTCCTTCCTCTCCATATACCATCAAACTTAGGCGGGTATTAACCTCTAAGCCTTGTTCTATGGTGACAGGAGTTTACGACCCGAGGGCCTTCATCCTCCACGCGGCGTCGCACCATCAGGGTTTCCCCCATTGTGAATGATTCTCGACTGCTGCCACCCGTAGGTGTCTGGACCGTGTCTCAGTTCCAGTGTGACTGATCATCCTCTAAGATCAGTTACCCGTCGTAGCCTTGGTGAGCTCTTACCTCACCAACAAGCTGATAGGGCGCGGGCCCGTCCAAAAGCGAAAGCAAAAGCCTTCTTTGGTCTTGCGACCACATGCGGTATTAATTCGCCTTTCAGCGAGCTATCCCCCACTTTTGGGTTGGTTCCCACGTGTTACGCACCCGTCTGCCACTCTCATTTCAAAAGCAAGCTTCTGAAAATCCCGTTCGACTTGCATGTCTTATCCACGCCGCCAGCGTTCGTTCTGAGCCAGAATCAAACTCTCCGTTAAATGTAAAGTTTGTGTCTCAAGGGCTATCCTTGAAACGCTCTGACTTGTTAGGTCAAAGTAAAATTGATTTTTAAAACTCGTTCTCAATGACAAGGAGTCATCGATACGTTCCACACAATTCAACCTTTTATGCTGTACTTATGTCTCTCACTTAGTCATCATGGCTCTAAGTGAGTTAAAAAGTTCAATGAACATTTGCTTGTTTATCCAGGCTTTTGACCTGATGAACCTTTTTTCATAGGGCTCATTAGCAACCCCTTATCTCGAAGGGGACGTAAAGAATATTGAAATTCGAACTTTGGTCAATAGGAATTTAAATTTTTTTTATTTTTTCTCTAAGCCTAGTCCAACACTTGTCAATAAGCATGCCAAAGAGATTTATTAAATCCATAAGCCCTCACATTGATTTACTTTTTTGTTTTATCCATCTGCATAGCTACGGAGACCTAGATGAGTCTTAAAGAAAGAACTAGTACTCAATGAATTGAAGGGGTCTGTCTACAAGGTGCAAGACTGAAAATCCTTTATCTCATTTTGACGCGTTTGAAGTAATAGGAGTTGAATGAGTTGTGCATGAACTCGACCTAAAAGAAAGTGAGGAGGAGGTCAAAATGTCTCCATGACTGCTCGAAGGGGCAAACAAAGACGAAGCCATAAAGTACCGCAGAGCCAAAATCCAGGCATAGGACATCGATCCCGAAAGGAGCCCCCATTTAATTAACGCTCGCTTTTTAGAAGCCAAGATCCGTGCAGATGTTTAGATCTATTATTCCATCATGTGATTTCAATCTGTAATATGGAAGCGATTAGAGTCATAGTGGTTCTACATCAAACCTGCCTATGCACTGGCTAGCCCAATCGACAGCGATTGTATTTGAGCTCTGAAATCACTCACTAAAATCCTTTGGAATCTGATAAAAATAAATCTTGAATTTATTCTAAATATGAATATTATAAATATTATGGATTATGGCGCTCATTGTCTACATATTATAAATAAAATAGATAGTCTAAGACTTGAGGCGCGCGACGATACTTGCTCTTTTGATAATTGTATTCTAACTTAGGAAAAGGTAATGGAATTCTGTTGTCGCATTTCATTTAATTCAATAAAAGAAAAGTCGAGATATTAACTTGGATTGATATAAAAGAATCAATTTCCTTAAGAAGGAAAAGAGGGTACAAACTTAAAATAAAATTGGAACATTAGTTTTAATTTTCAAACATTAACTTGACGCGTTAGCATTTTTAATTATCTTAAACGACTTTTTCCGACAGTCGGTTGGCTAAGGGAAAGTATAGGAGGCAAAGGATGATGAGAAAAAGACATAGTGGGACAGTGGATTTAACCCCGGCCTTAGCAGTCAAGCTCTTCCATAAAGAACAACCCAGGAGACTAGGCTTATGGGGCACATTGATCGCGTCTAACCTAGTGCTTATGGCCCTTGTTTTAGTACTGGGAGGTGTAGTATGGGGAAGCACCAAGCTCGGTATTATTATTACTGAGCGCTATGAGGCTGAACAAGCTAAGCTAACAAAAAAAGTTGAAGCCAGTAAAGCGCAGCTAGCTGCACAGCAGCAAGCTTACGAAGAGCAAGTAGAACGCCTTAATACTGAAATCTCTCGCATGGTCAGTTTACATACAGGGACCCCTGCGGATGTTGTTGAACTGGCATCAATCATTGAGTCAGTTTTAAGTTCTGCTAAGGGCAAGGAACGCGAATTTCTAAGGTTAGCTATGCCGGCGGCTATTCACATTCAAGTCCGTAATAAGATTCCAGCATCTGCTTTCCTGGCCATGGCTATCTTGGAAAGTCGATATGGGCAAAGTCAACTGGCACTTGAGGCGAATAATTATTTTGGAATCAAAGCTTTCAATGACTGGAAGGGAGATAAGATTCAAAAAATGACTAAAGATTTAGGAGTTCCAACATTAGCCTACTTCCGTTCGTACGACTCTATACTTGACGGTTTTCAAGGATTTGCAGATTTCTTAACCAAGAGAAATCGTTACGAAAAAGCTTTTAACTATACTTCTTCAGGTGAGCTATTCGTTCAAGAGGTCCTAAAGGCGGGCTATTGCCCGGACAGCGATTACCTCGCAAAAATTAAAACAATCATGTCACGCCACAATTTGCAAGAGTTAGAAAATATTTTACAAGACGGGGAAGGTACTCCTTATCACCAGTCGTGGAGTAATGTCAATCATCTCTATTCTTCCAGCAACAAGACGGCTCAGACTGAGGTGAATTGATCTCATATAACTCTATTTATTAGCAAATCTCTAAGACGCTTCAGAATTCGCTTTCTGGGTGAAGAAATAAGTTTTAGCGCAGACAGTAACTAAAACAGCTGCTATACAACCCCAAAAACACCAGCTCCCCAATCCTAAACCTGATGGAATAAAACCCAATAAAAGGGAAAATCCGGCAGCTATTAGTGCAAATGGTAATTGCGTTCTTACATGCTCTAGAGTTTCAGATCCGGTTGCCATAGCAGAAACAATGGTGGTATCACTGAGTGGAGAGCAATGATCCCCAAAGACAGCTCCACTGAAAACAGCAGCCACTATAGTTGCGCTAAAATCTTCTCCATACTGCAAAGGCGCTCCCAGAACCACGGATAAAGCCAAAGGCATGACTAAGCCCATTGTCCCCCAAGAAGTGCCCGTTAAAAATGCTATTAAAGAACTCCCCAAAAAAACAAGTGATGGGTATAGCCAAAAAGGCACTTTAGCCCCTATCAATTGACTTAACAACTCGGCAGCACCAAGCGCCTTTAATCCTTCGCTCAAACACCAAGCCCCTAATAAGATAAAAACCGGCCTCAGCAGGCTGAGCATACCTCTTTTTAAGGCGTAGGAAGTCGTCAAAGGATCTGTCCAGCCGCCATTTAGCACCCAAGCCAAAGCTGTTGCAAAGAAAGCAGAGAGAACCAATACTTTCGCAGTTTCAGCCTTTCCTAAGGCCTCAGCTAAAGATACAGGCTGGAGCGAGCCTGTTTCTGAAGCACCACTGTAGTAAAGACCTCCTAAAATACTGATCCATAGGAAAACAACTGGAATGAATACACCAACAACGCCTCCCGTTTTCAACTTACCTTGACCTTTCTCTCGTTTTTTGGTGGCTGAGACCGTTTTTGAATTTTGGGCCTGATTGCCCAGAGAATAAGATGCTTCTTTAAATGGCCAGAACCTCAAAGTAACAACTCCTAATAATAGTATAAGACTAGCCCAACAGTAGAAGTTACTTGGTATCGACGCTAAAAAAACTTCGTAAGCATTCACCTCAAGCCCAGCTTGCTCGTAACCTGCACGTATCATGGAAAGCTGATATGCTATCCAAGTAGATACAAAGGCCAAACATGCTAAAGGCGAGCTGGTTGTGTCGACAATGTAGGCCATTTTTGCTGGAGAGATGCGACAATTATCTGCCAAAGGCTTGACAAGCCTACCCACAAACATGGCATTAGCCAACCCATCAAAAAAACAGAGAAAGCCTAACCCGACACTCCCAAATTCTACCCCACGCTTTTTATCTTCAAACCGCCTTAGAAATGAATTTATGAAATTTTCAAGCCCTCTACCATATTCAATTAGAGCAACAAACCCTCCCATGAGTAAGGTAAAGATGATAACTTGTAGATTCCAAGCATTAGTCAAAGAAGGTAGCAAGAGATTATCTAGGAAAAAACCTGGAGCGGCTAACCAATTACCTTGCAAATAAACTAGAGCCGCCCCAAACGCTGCCAGCCACAAACTTACAACCACGTCCCGAGTCAAAATAATCAAAATAAGTCCCATCAATGGAGGCCAAAGACAAAACCAAGAATGATTTAGTAGGCCCAGCACAAGTGATATAACCAACAAAAATACTGCTGCCGGTATAACAAAATAATTTATTTTTACCCTAGTTTTTTTGTTCTTTGCACAAGTCACAAGCCACATCTCATTGTTCATTCATATTTTATCCGTAATCAAATACCTTTTACAGACAGGATTTACATTCTGCCACGAAAAGCTTAGCTTTTAATCTGCATGATTCTCAATGACATTCAGATTAAAGATTTAGCCAAGAAAGGCATGATCAAACCTTTTGAATCTTCTCTTATTCGAAGAGCCAGGAGACTGCCTCGACTCTCTTATGGTCTGTCGAGTTACGGATATGACTTACGCCTTTCTCCAAAGGAATTTAAGATTTTTCGCCATGTGCCTGGAACTGTGGTAGACCCCAAGAATTTTCATGCTGAAAATTTAGAAAAGGCTGAATTAACTAAGGATAAGTCGGGTGAATTTTTCATACTACCCGGCCGATCTTATGGCCTTGGAGTGGCTATTGAAGCTCTCCATATGCCCGTAAATGTCTCTGGCATCTGTGTCGGCAAGAGCACCTATGCCAGATGTGGTATTATCGCAAACCTCACTCCTGCTGAGGCGGGATGGCAGGGGCATTTAACTTTAGAATTTTCAAACTCCTCCGCCGCTGATTGTCGAATCTATGCTAATGAAGGGGTGGTTCAAATGATCTTTTTCCAAGGAGAACCATGTGCCACCTCTTACAACACCCGTAAAGGAAAATATCACAATCAGATACACCAGATCACTTTACCAAGAGCCTGAAAACACCTTAGTGAATAGGCTGACTACCTCCAAATAAATTTAGATCATGGACACTACCTCTCTCCGCTCATGGTGTGAAATTGATCTAAGTGCTTTTGAGCACAACTTGCGAACCATTCGCGAGGTTATTGGGAACCATCCCGAAATCATGGCTATTGTCAAGGCTGACGCCTATGGTCACGGATTAAAAAAAGTGGTTCTAAAACTCAAAAAAGCCGATTGCCAAATGATAGGCGTAGCTTCTCTATCTGAAGCAAATGAAGTTCGAAAGTATGGTTGTAAATTACCTATCTTGTTACTCAGTGCAGCTTTAAGGACTGAATACGCTGGAGCTATTCGGGCAGGCTTTCTTCTAACGCTATCATCTATAGCTGAAGCCAGAGAATTGAACAGAGAAGCCGTCCGGATTAAGCGCAAAGCACATATTCACTTAAAAGTAGATACTGGCATGGGTCGGCTTGGCGTCTCTCCTGCGGACGCACTACCCCTTAAGCACTTTATAGAAACCTCACCGAACCTAGCCCTTGAAGGTATCTACTCTCATTTTGCCAGCGCAGATACAGACAATGACCTGACAAAAAAACAATGGTCTCTATTTCAATCCTTTTCTGAATCAAGCCTAAAGAAGCACTTTGCAAATAGTGCCGCTCTGCTCAACTGCTCGGACAGCCATCTAGACCTCGTCCGGCCTGGGTTAGCTTTCTACGGAATAAGCTCCATTGGAAATTTCCAGAAAAAGCTAATACCCGCCTTATCATGGAAAAGCCGCATCACTTTAGTTAAAAATTTTGCCAAGGGAAAAACGATTAGTTATGGCGCCACCTATAAAACACCACGCCAAATGAAGATTGCCATTATCTCGGTAGGCTATGGAGATGGATACCTTCGGTATTTATCAAATCGAGGTCAAGTGCTTGTCAACGGCACGCGATGCCCGATCTTAGGTCGTGTGACCATGGACCAAATCATGGTAGATGTCACTAAAGCGCCCGAAGTTGACAATGGAACTGAAGTCACCTTAATCGGTCAAGACCGTCAAGAAAAAATTCTGGCGAGCCATATGGCCACATGGGCTAAAACTATTCCTTACGAAATCTGGACACACATCACCCCCCGCGTTCCTAGAATTTACAGAACAAGATCAATACGATTTTCATGACTATCAAAATGCATCCCGTAACTCTTCTAAACTTCTGACCCTCTTTTTTGTCTTCAGCTCTGACAGAACTGTGCAGCTATTTGCAGCCTCTGGATGCGAAAAATTTGCATACTCCACTATTTTATGGAAGAATTATCTTGATGTATTTAGCTATTATCCGTTGGGCATTTCTATCATTAGCTGTTCTGATATCCTCGTTAATCATCCCTGGGATAGATGGAACATTGGCGGGAATCCTTGTAGCAGCTCTGATGCTGGGAATTCTTAATGTATTTATAAAGCCCATTCTCACCTTCATCTCTTTACCTTTTATTATCTTAACTCTTGGGATTTTTATTTTGATCATTAACGCATTCTTGCTATTGCTTACTTCTTGGATTGTTCCAGAATTTCATGTAGCTGGCTTTTGGTCTGCGATAGGCGGAAGCCTATTGATAAGCTTAGTTGGGATGTTTTTCAATCCCGACAAAAGCAAAAGCAGACAAAAACGTAAAGCTAGAGTAACAAGAAGAGTTGTTATCAATAAGCAAGCTCCAAAAGAACAACCATCTGATGTCCCTCCCGGCAAAGGACCTGTTATTGATATTTAGATGATATATTCTAGCTTCCCCATACGAGCAAGGGGCCAATCTTAGAACTCGTAGTAACGCTCATCAATAGATCAATAAGCTTTTCGTAACCGCTATCTGCATTCCGACAATATTAACTAATTACATGCCACCATTATTATCTTGTAGCTCAAACTTGTGACCTGTCATTAAGTGTAAGAAACTAAATGAGATAGGTAAAAACTTGAGCTACAAGATAAGTAAAGCTGGCGAATATATGTCAATTACCCCATCTAAACATAGCTCTTAAGAGCAAGTGAGGACGAAGCCATCAAAATGCACGAGGCATCAACCCGGATAGGGTAGGCACAAGATGCTTAAAAGATGATATTGCAAACAGACTTTATTTTTTTAGGGAGGAAGTTACGCGTAATTTTTTTATCAATCTAATTTATAATGCAGGTTTAGGAACGTCATCCTCTTTGCAATAAAGAACCTGTTAGCAACTGATGTTAGACAATCGGCTTATAAGATAGACTCGAGAGCCTCTAGGAGTTTTGGCCCGACTGTTGGCTCATCCTTGATTTCGAAAAATTGGGAACTTCTATAAAATTCTTTTTTCATGTTTTCATAACTAATTATCACTTATTTTTACTTTTAGGCATTCTGATAACATGTAACCTAGACAATGATGAAGTTGTTATTGCATACCATGATAGCACTTACCTATTCCATAAGCCTAGCTGCAGATTCTTCAGTCTACATGGCAAACGGAATAAAGATCGGTGAAGTAGACTCTGATTCAGCTATTATCTGGACTAGATTGACGAAATACCCCGAACGCAAGCTAACCGGTTATCAATTTAAAAATATTGGTAAAATTAGCAACAAACAAAAATCAGATGTGAAGTTTGACGGAATGAATCAAATGCCAGAAGGCCTAACACTTGGAGATATGGAAGATTCCGTTCTGGGCGCTACTGGTGAAGTTCGTGTCATCTACTGGCCAGAAAGCAGCCAAAAGGCTAAGAAGGAAACAAAGTGGACTGCTGTAGAGACTGATAACGATTTCACTTACCACTTTAAACTAAGTGGCTTAGAAGCTTGGACTCGCTATCAGCTTTCAGTGGAAGGACGCGCATCAGCAGGAGACCCAACAACAATTGCCCTAAAGGGATCTTTTACGACCGCCCCGATTCCTAACCAAGAAGCCAACATCACACTGACTGTCGTTACTTGCGGAGACCACGCCAGAAGAGACGATCTTGAAAAGGGACACATGATCTACAAAACCATTAAGGATCAAATTAAGCCACACTTTTTAGTGCACACTGGAGACATCGAGTACTATGATAGACCAGCTCCTTGGGCGCCTAGCGTTTCACTTGCACGCTATAAAATGAACCGCCTATATGCCATGCCATTTACACGCGACCTCCACAAGGTAACCGCAAGTTACTTTCAGAAGGACGATCATGATATTACGAAGAACGATGGAGCTCCAGGCACTAACTTTGGCGCACTCACCTGGGAAAAAGGGCTGAAAGTATATTACGAGCAGTTCCCTGTAGGAGATAAACCGTACCGCACCATTCGCTGGGGAAAGGATTTGCAAATCTGGCTAGTCGAAATTCGTGAATATCGCTCACAAAATACAGAGCCGGATGGGCCTGAAAAAACGCTCTACGGAAAAGCACAAAAACAGTGGCTAATAGATACCATCAACAAGTCTGATGCTTCATATAAACTACTCATTAGCCCCACTCCAATTGTTGGTCCAGACAGAGAAGCCAAAAAAGACAATCATTCAAATCAGGCTTTCAAGCATGAAGGAGACGAAATACGTCGATTTGTGGCAAGTCACGACAACTTATTTATCATTAATGGAGACCGTCACTGGCAGTATTATTCGGTAGATGAGGAAACGGGTGCGCGAGAATTCTCTTGCGGGCCCCATAGTAACACACATGCTGGGGGCTTTAAGCAGAAGTTCAAAACCTCGGAACATAAGTTCTTAAGAGTGGATGGAGGTTTTTTATCTGTCAACGTTTCTCGCCAAAACAACAGCCCTCGTATCACTTTTCGACACCATAATGTGTATGGTGACGTTATGAATGAGGAAATTTTCTAAGGCTAAGTTTACTCTCATTATCGATCACTTGAACTATTTTTGCTGGAATAGTTTCTGAATAATAAACATGCTTTATCCTAATTATCTAAGCCCAAATAGGTAGTGGTTGGATACTCACTATCAAGTGTAATAGTCAACTCGTTCTTCTCTCCTGCATTTCCTATTATTATTTATCTATACTTCCTTTGAAAATCAGCTCGATTAGTGATGGCAGGCACTAAAAATCTCGTAGCTCCGTTCTACAGTATCAGCACATTCTTAGAACTTTAAGCAATTAGTGGCTCTTTCCCAAGAAGCCAAATCATCAACATCCTCAGCGATACCGAGAATCTTTACACTTAAATTTGATTCATCAATAAGGCCTATGGTTTGATCAAATACCCTTTTTGTTCCCCATTCTATTTGATTAAAAATCTCCGGTAGATTATGCCTAACACCTATTAAATAATAGCCACCATCTTTAGCTGGGCCTATAACTATATCATGATACACAAGCTCTTGTTCAACAAAATCAAGAACCCCTTCATCAATATAAGGACAATCACCTCCTAAAAAAAGTACTGGGAAATGATTTTTATTAAACAATTTTTGCATGATTGATCTCAACCGATCTCCTAAATCCCCCTCGGCCTGCATCTCATAATGATACTCATCACCTAGCCATTCTCTCATCTCTCCATAAGCATCAAAAGGTGTATAACAGATAACTATCTCAAATTTTTTATTCAACTGCTTGAGCTGATGCTCTACTAATCGCCTATAGATGAACAAAGCTTCAATCTCACCAACTTCCTGTGCCAGCCGGGTCTTCACAAACCCGGGTCTTGGCGCTTTGAGCATTAACACTATTCTCATGACTCTAGATTTTACTACTAAAATTGAGACGACTCCAAATAAAGCCCAAGACAAACGGCGCCCATAGGAAAACTCTTTCCCATGGTTCCAGTAACCACTCTTGTAACTCAATGGATTGGCGGTGCTGCAAAAAGAAGTAAACAAAGACACTTAAACTAACCAAACGCACACCAAGGTTTCTCGAGTAAACTGCAAAAGGAATCATCCAGGTAAAATACCATGCATGAATCAGTGGCGAAAAAATCAGAAGAAGAAAAAACCAGCTCTCGGTAAAACGACCATAATCCTTTTCTCGAAGCATAATCCAAACACCTGCTAAGCATAATGGAGCAATAAACAATTCATTTTTCCAGATAGACTCCTTCCAAAGCAATCCAAGGAAATAGGGAATAAACTCAGCACTCCTGGCATACTTGGCAAAATCCACAGGTATCAAAGTGAAAGGATCGTGCCCCCAACAAACAATAGTCCAGGAAAGCAGAAATGGTATCATAGATACAACAGCAAGTCTTACAGATCTTTTCCAGCCGCATTCCATTAAGCTGCGCCAGCCCACGAAAGCTAAAACGGGAAGCGTAATCCATTTAATTGCTACACTGGCTCCAAGCCATAGAACCGCCTTCTCCCATCTCCAAAAATCTTTTTTATTTTCATAAATCAACCAAGCAACGACCAGACATATAACAAATAAACTATCGTAGTGCCCTCCTCCGGCAAACATCGTGATGGGCAGTGGGTTCCAGGCGTAAAACATAGCTGAACTCAAACCAAATCGCTTTGCAAGAACTGCGCATATCCATATATCTGCTATGGCAACAGCAAGCTTAAAGCAAAACACAGTCGATGAAATCATAGCTAGTCCTTTAAAAATAAGTTGTGAAAGAGGGGGGTAAATAGCTGTCGTTTCACGATTATTTATCTTACCCCACCATTCCGTGTGATACTGCTCTAAGAGTGGATCAGAGGGAGCTAATTCATAAGGATTAATACCCTTATGCTGCATCATCCCTTCCCAAATATACCTCCAAATATCATCGCCAGGATACATCCATAACAAAGCGATGCGCGGCCCAAGAACAACAAGCCAAAACAACCACCATTTAACATGCCTTAACCCCCAACTGATAACAAAGCCTAAACCCATGATCGCCGCACCCTTTAGAAATTCAGGCACTGCTGCAAGAAAACGAAAATCGCCTACTGGCAAAATAACGGCACTACCCCAAGCATAGCAGAAAAGCACCAATATTGTTAGTATTGCTTGAAGCCATGGTCTGCCTATTATCTGAGAAATATCTTGAATGATCAGCTTCCCCAGTGTTCCTAGAATGATTGATCCCGCAAGAAAACTACCTTTAATAGTGCCTGCTATTTTTGATTTACCCCCTTTTCTATGAAAGTAGGCAACATCGACTTCCTGAGTAAGGATCTTTTTACTAGCCGCCTTGGCTTGCATTTCTACCGTCCATCCGAAGGCACGATCTTCCATCTTTAGCGCATCTAAAGTTTCTCTTTTGATTAATCTTAGCGGCCCAAGATCATGAAACTTCTTACCCCAGGCTAAACACATAATATTTCCGGCTAACCAACTTCCAAAACGTTGAACCGGTGTCATTACGGAGCGCCCCTCATCAGATGCTAGTCTATTTCCTAAAACAAAATCATATTGTTGCGCCTCATCAAAGAACTTTGCTAATGCCCCAAGATCATCACTACCATCACCGTCACAGAACAAGATCCATTCGATTTGCTCTGGCAAATCCTTCATGCCACTCCAGCAAGCTTGTCCATAGCCCATCTTCGACTCATGAATAACCTCTGCACCAGCCTCCTTAGAGATACAGTCCGTTTCATCAATACTGCCATTATCTACGACACGTATGTAACTTAACCCCAACGAATGCAAATTCTTAATGACATCAGCAATCGTCTCCCGTTCATTCAAGGCGGGAATAATCACCTGCACACGCTTTAAGTCTATACCACTCATTAGGTTGATTTCTTATCGGCTAAACTCATGAGATGCCTATGAAGCGCATTTGTTCCATTGACCTTCAAATGTAGGCAGTAAACTTAGCCAACGCACACTCGATTTGACACATCTATACTCTGTTGTAAATAAGTATTGGCAAAGAACTAGATCTTTGCTCAAAACAAGATCATCATTATGAATGTAAAAGAAGCAATTGAAACACGACGTGCTGTAAAGCACTATGACCCTGAATATATCATGTCTGAGGAGGATTTAGCTGAGTTGGTGCGCCTAACCAAATTGGCACCCTCCTCATTCAATATCCAAAACTATAGGTTTTTAATCATCCGAGACCCTGAAACGCGCAAAGAGATTCGTGAAGTTGCATGGGACCAGGCTCAAGTGACCGATGCCAGCGTTCTGTTTTTAATGTGTGCAGACTTGTCAGCTCACGAAGCCGAACCCGCTAAGTATTGGGGGCATGCACCTAAAGAAGTCCAAGACATACTTGGGCCGATGATAAAACCATTTTATGATGGTAAAAGTGAATTAATCCGTGACGAAGCCAACCGCTCTGCAGCTCTAGCTGGTATGACTCTTATGCTCGCAGCTCGCGAACTCGGTTATGACTCCTGCCCCATGGTTGGGTTTGATTTTGAGAAGGTTGCAAAAATCGTTAACCTTCCTAGTAACTTTATTATTAGTTTCATGGTCGTGGTTGGAAAAAGCACCAAACCCGCCTGGGACAGGGGAGAACGACTTCCCGATACAGAAATTGTTATCTATGATAAATTCAAGTAACCCGATATTTTAATAAGGCGAGCTAAGACTCGCCTTATTGATGTTCTTTATTTGGATATTCATTTTAATCTAAGTTTGAAAGATAATCCTTAACACCATCAGCTGTCGGCTTCATGGCGGCATCACCTTTTTCCCAATTGGCTGGACATACTTCACCATTCTCTTCGACATATTGCAGAGCATCCACCAAACGGAGCATTTCGTCTACATTACGTCCAAGAGGAAGATTATTAATCATCTGATGTTGAACAATACCTTGTTTATCGATCAAAAATGACGCACGTAAAGAAACACCATCAGGATGTTCCACACCGTAGGTAGCCATAATTTCTCGTTTTAAATCTGCCACGATTGGAAATTGCACTGGACCTATTCCACCGCCATTGATTGGTGTGTTCCTCCATGCTATGTGAGTGAATACTGAATCGATTGAAATGCCAATTAATTCAACATTACGCTTTTTGAACTCCTCACAGCGCTTGTCATGCGCAATGATCTCTGTTGGACAAACAAATGTGAAATCTAAAGGCCAAAAAAATAAGGCCACATATTTCCCCCTAAAATCAGAAAGCCTGAAGGAATCATTAATGGTTCCATCAGGCATGACAGCTGACGCGTTAAAATCTGGAGCTTCTTTAGTTACTAAGACACTCATATTTGCATTCCTTTCTTGTTGATCTTATATGAGCCAAGGTGCCACTAATCTAGCCTCACGCAAGTCGAAAGGACTATTTTTCCTTAAATAGCTTTAATTGTTAATGTAACTTCATTTTTTAAGTTTTTCACTGCATCGAATGCCCTTCGCGTTATCTCTTGAACACTCCCTTTTCCATTTATGGACTCCACTAAATGGAGCTTACGAAAGAAATCTACAACCGGTTTGGTCTGGTCGTTGTAGGTCTTGATACGAGCTAGGATTGTCTCTGGCTTGTCATCCAAGCGCTGGTAAAGCTTTCCCTGACATTCATCACAGACTCCTTCCTTTAGAGGAGGACTAAAACTCTTGTGATAAGTCTTTTGACAGACAGAGCATGTTAGGCGGCCAGATAGTCTTCTAATAATTTCCTCCTCACACACATCTATCATGAGCACACCGCTTAGTTCCCTACCTAAATTCTGCATCATAATGAGTAGAGACTGAGCTTGTGGCAAAGTTCTAGGATAACCGTCTAAGATCACTCCATTAGCAGCATCCTTTCTTGAAAGACGCTCAGAGACCATCTCTTCAACGATAGCATCTGGTGCAAGCTGACCACGTTCTATATAGCTTTTTGCCATCTTACCTAGATCAGTTTGATTCGAAAAATGCTCTCGAAATAAGGCACCTGTAGAAATGTGCAAAAGGCGTAGCTGTGTGCTCAAATGTTCAGCCTGGGTGCCCTTGCCTGACCCTGGCCCACCAATCAACACAATATCTTTAGCTCGAGAGTCTTTGCCGAAACTAGCCTGAAGATTTGAGCGTCCTGCTCTCTTCGCGATCATTGTTTTAATAACGAATTTATCCGCTGTTACTCGACCGCCGTTTAGATGTTGATTCAATGAATCTTTTACATTTTCTCTCACGGCATCTATTCCCGCGCCAGCATCCAAGACTAATAACTTTTCTTTATTCACGTATCTTTCTAAAAGCGAGGGAATTAGCCTATAGAAAGTCTTGAGACGCAAACTCATAATTTCTGGGCTATCGTGTTCACGCTCAATCAATACTCCCGGACAGCTATCACAATGCTGTTTCTTTTTGGGTGGATAATAATCACGATGAAAAACTCTATAACACTCTGAGCAAATCATTCGACCTACCACACGATCAATGGCATCGTCGTTCGCAATATCCAAATAAATTACTGCATCAAGCTTGGTTTGAGATTGCATAAATAGCTCACTTAAAAACTCCTCTTGAAAGACATTGCCAGGCAATCCATCAAAAATAATCCCTTTGTCCCGAGGTATTTGATTGTACCAATCTAACATCATAGCTTGTACAACTTCATCAGGAACAAGCTCCCCATTGTCCATGTAGCCTTTGGCTAACTGTCCGAGCTCAGTTTGCCTTGCTAAGTTATCTCGAAACCAGTCTCCCGGCGAAGCATGAACCATGTCTTGACCCTCTGACAGCAACTCTGTCTGGGTGCTTTTTCCTGCGCCTGGTGGACCTAGGATTGCAACTTTCACTATCTTTTCCTTATCTCATTTCTTTGAATCAATCGGAGGAAACATTCATGGTGACGCACAATTCACGCGATAGAAATCTACAAAATGATTGCCTTATGGCTTGCCCCCTTGCTTTAAGATAAAACCGAGGCTACTATGAAGCTATTAAAACTACAAATTTTTATGGTTTTATCCTACCCATAAAATTATAAGAAGTTGCATAATTTTATATCTAGTATAAGATTCTTATATGGTATTTATCAAGGACCCCGAAGAGGTTCACGATCCGGCTCCTGCATTAACTAGAGGCTTGGATATACTTCAAATCTTAGAAGAAGAGGGACCAGCAAGCCTGGAATTCCTCTCTCAACATACTGGCTGGCCAAAGTCCTCAATCGCCCGTTTACTTCAAAGCCTTGAAAACTATGGCGCCATAGTCAGAGACTCTTTTACAAAGTTATACACTACTCAGTTACGACTTATTCCTAGCTCTCCTGAAGAAACGCTCCTTCGAGACCTATGCCGAACAGAACTCCAGGAGCTTTCAGAGGCCATTGATTTGACAGTCGAACTTTATGCATACCAAGATTCAAGAATTATTTTAAAAGAAATCATTGAGCCTGAAGCTCCTGCGCTAAGGCTTACCTTGAAAGTAGGAGATTCACATGATCTCCTACAGTATGGGGCTCTCTCGCTTCAAGTGCTGAGTTTTATCCTGCCCGAAGAAGCCTGGCCTCAAGATAACCTTTGGTATTACCAACAGGGCAAAAAGAAGAAGGTCACAGGCCGTAAGCTAGTCGAATCAATCAATGCCACTCGTCATGATCGAGTTGCGTATGATGAGGAATTCAATGAGTTCGGCATCCGCCGATTTACCGCACCCATTTTCTCTCACGACCAAAGCCTGACTGCTATTTTGAGTATTGCCCAGACCTGGACTCCACTAGCAGATAAGGATATTCACCACCTCGCGCAAGCAGCACAAAACTCGGCGTCACGACTTAGTGATTCATTTTCCAAAAAGGGTTTTTAGAAATATCAGCAGTCATCAACCTCACTCGAAGTCGATTGATCTAATGCTTTCAAAACCTCTTCAACATTCCCTGGACGATTTTGAGGTTGACGCTCGATCATGGCATGCACGGCTTCAATAATGGGTTTTCCTATGTCCGGTCGAAGCACTCCTAGGGATTTTGGAGCACCCTCAAGATGTAGTTGAATGATCCGCTTGATCTCCTCATGACCAAATGCCGATCTACCAGCCAGGGCGTGGTAGAAAACATGACCAAGAGAGTAAATATCTGAATAATATTGCGCACGCTCTCCTGAAATTAATTCTGGAGATACATACTCTGGGGTTCCTAAAATCTCCTTCTTGCCTAACTGAGCAAGCGTTTTAGTTTCATTCTCAAAGCTTGCTAGTCCAAAATCTAGAATCTTGACAGATATTTTACCCAAAGGATCTCTGTCTAACATGATGTTCTCGGGTTTAATATCACAATGTAATATGCTTTGTTTATGAATACTCCCTAAGCCGCTTAGAGCCTGCTTAGCTACTTCAATAAAATCCTCTTGAGTTAAAGGAGCTCTATCTAAAATTCTATCTAGGCCTTGCCCATGAATAAGCTCCATAATATAATAAATCATTGATTTACTTTTATAGCTGTCATAAAGCTCAACCACATTTGGGTGTTTACAAAGACTTAATAGCTCACTTTCGCCCTTACCCAGCTCCTCATTGTGATAAGCTGCTACTGCTTCAGGTGTCAGTCTTTTAATAGCTATAGGCCTTTTATCAACACAGTCCCATCCATGATAGATATTTGCAAGCCCGCCTGCCCCTATCATATCATATTGTTCATATCGGCCCTTCAATACTAAGGTGTCTTGAGGCCTGGAAGAAATTTCAACAACTGAACGCATTTCTTTAATCAAAGTGCATTTTAGCACTCAATGTTCGTAGAGCAACTTAACATATGATCACCTTTATTTATGAGAGAGGCTCTATTTATTTCAAGCAAAGTCTCTAAGTATACAATTTAGCTAATATTTTCTTAGTCTTAATCGAGATTAGATTAGAGGTTGTAGAGTATGGGATTTCCTGTAGATTTTTTTAGCATGTCAGAGGGTTATACAGATGGAATAGAATCCGCAGATGAATTCGATCATTCAGCAAATGCCGAAGTCGTCACTCAAGAAATTATCAAACGCTATAAACCCTCGCCCCTCGGCCAAATAGTGAAAACCGTCGTCGATTGTACGGAAGGCAATTCCCAAAAAGTCATTCGCTATGCAAAAAAGAAGCCCTACCAATCAATCGCTATCGCTGGCTTAACTGGCATCCTTATAGGTGCTATCTGCACGGCCAGAAAACGCTAGCGGTTCAACAACCCTCTTTATCTCTGGGTCAAACACCCCTGCACTATTAGCAAGTATTTCGTATTAAGTCGGCTTAGCCAGAGCCTTAGAGCGTCTGTAGAAACCTTACTAGCTGCTCGCGGTTTGGGCTATTTGCATGTCGCACGTAAAAGCCAGAGTTTGCCACTGCTAGTTGGAGTGCATGACCTAGGCTCAAACCAAGCAACCGACCAATTAGGAAACCTGCATTGAAGTGATCTCCCGCACCAGTGCTAATCTTAGGTTTTGCTGTAAATGGTCCAGCCACAAACGTTTCTCCGTCCGCATCAGCCCCGCAAGCATACTGAACTGGATGGACTACGACCGTATGCAAATTAAGTTTCTCCCTGATCGCACCGGATAGGCCTGTGTATCCCTTGGGTGTCTTGGGAAAATTCTTTAACCGCAGCACCTTAGCCACTTGGAGGGACTCACTTTCATTAAGCCCAAGAATCACATCATGCTTGCCCTGGAAATCCGCAATAATTTTGAGAGCTGCATTGAGATCCGCATCTGTTCGCTTGGCAGGATCCGCCAGATCAAAGAACATCAGTTTTTTCTTATCCTTCTTTGCATTCTTGAACTCAGACTGCAATTTCTTCCAAATTGCCGACATGTGAGGAAGCATGGTCCAGTTCACCATAGCTACAAAATCAGAGTTTAGCCACAGCTTCTTGAAGTTAGCATCGCCCATACGCTTCTTAATGTTATCCCAACTAACTTCACTTACGGTACCATGCTGACCAAACATCAACTTACCATCCTGGAATTCCAAAGCAGAAGTGTAGCCAGGCTCCGCAATCGAGTGAACTTTTGCACGCTTAGCAAATTCCTTAAAGACATAATTAATCTCAGGATAACCGAGCATACCTACATACTCAATAGGGGCACCTAAGGTACTGAGCGCAAACGCCATAATAGGCCCATTACCGCCAATCTTCTCGGTGCTCTCAATAATTTCAAAGTTCGTGCTTTGTCCAGCGGCATCATTAATCTTTTTGGCGAATTTCTTCATAGATGCATACGGCGTGTATTTTGTGATCGTCTGGCGCTGATCAACCACATCGAAGATGGAATCAACAAAGCCGTCGAAACCAACAAGACCTTTATATTTGAGCAATTGTGCTCTTGAACCTATTAAACGCTCGGCAGTCTGACGAGCCAATCTAGAATCTGTAGACATTGGGGTAGGCATAAGCGTGGCAATATAGCAAAGCCATTTCATCTGGCAAGAGTCATTGTCAGAAAAGTTAAAAAACTATCCTTTCTCGAAAAGACGTTCTCTCAGAAAACTTATTATAGCAAGTTGTACTACTAGAGATGCAACTTGTCGGTGAAATCTACCTTACTTGAATTTGATTCAACCAATATGGTACAACTAAACCTATTTTCTGTCTTCTCAGCTTTTCAACCTCCACCTATAACCGTTGCCTTAACTATCATGTCAAAAAATATCGTTTACTTTGATCTAGAAACACAAAAGAGTGCGCAAGAAGTGGGTGGCTGGGGAAACATTGCAGATATGAAAATGTCGATTGGCGTTACCTACAGCACTACAAGACAAACCTATCGTATTTACACGGAAAAAGAAATCCAGGAACTCATTGAGGAATTACAAAGAGCAGATTTAGTTGTTGGCTTCAATGTCATTCGCTTCGATTTTGAAGTACTCAGACCTTACGCCATCTTCGACTTTTCTCAGGTACCAACTCTAGACATGATGGTTAGTTTGGAGAAAATGATCGGCCATCGTCTCAAATTAGACTCAGTCCTTGAAGCAAGTTGCGGTGTTAACAAAACAGCAGTTGGCACCGAAGCCCTGAAATGGTGGAAAGAAGGTAAGATCCGAGAAATAGCTGAGTACTGCTGCTACGATGTTAAAGCAACTAAATGGGTCCATGAATTTGGTGCAATAAATAAAAAAGTGCTGTATGAAAATTCGCGAACCAAGCTGAAGGAATCCATAGCTGTGAACTGGTAGATTCTAACCAGCCATAATTTGAACTTCTCCTGTGGCTAAAATAAAACAAACGGTTGGTTAAATTACTACATTTTAACCAACATCTAGCTCGAGCTAAGACTGTAGTAAACCGTAGAATTTGAATTCATCGAATCACCACAGTCTTACTATTATCACGAGTTATAAACAAGTGCGGACACCGCGGGTTAAAATATGTTCAAAGTTTTTTATTTTTTTCTAAAAAATCGTGTTGACCAACCGAACTTACTTCATAACCTGATAATTATATAGAGGTGAGGGAGTTTGGTATACGCTATGCCAGGGTATCGCCTCTATTCAGTAACCAAAGTATCTGTATTCCTGAGTGTGGGTTCACATAAATGATACAGATATTAAATAGGAAGAATATAAAGAACATGAATAAATTCGTAACTAGCCTCTTCGCAGCCGCAGCTATTGCATCACCTACTTTTGCAGGTGCTCCTGCCCCCGCTGCCAAGGACCTCGAAGAAGTAATTGAAGAAGTAAACTACGTAGAAACAGCTAAGACAGGAATCATTTTAAGTGGTTATGTCGATGCTGGTTATATCTACAACTTTAGCAGTGGTGGATCAGCCCTTCGTGCGCCGGATGACAATAGTGCAGAGGGTGATTTTAATCTTAATGCATTCAAGCTAGCCCTAGAGAAACCTCTGAGTGACGCTAACGAACTTCAAGCAGGTTTCCGCGTTGACCTTGTATTCGGTGAAGATGCTGGTTCTACATTCGGCGGTAACACAGCGGGATCTCCTGATGGCGACAGTTTCGCCGTAGAGCAAGCTTATGTTCAATTTCGCATGCCTGTTCTCAATGGTGTCGATGTCTCGGTTGGTAAGTTTGTTACTTGGTTAGGCTACGATGTTTTTGAACGTCCTGCTAACCTACACATCACCTATGGTAACCTTTTCTGGAATGCGATTCCAGCTGACCACACGGGTATCGCATTCACAACTTCCATCAATGATACCATTGATGATGTCGGTTTCGCTATAGTCAACGGAGTAAACACTGATGATGGAGCTGGTCTAACAGACACCGATACTTACGGTCTGATGGCTAAGGTCAATGTTACGAACCCAGGCGGAAACGCTAATTTCTACCAATCTATTTATTATTCATGGAATGGCGCAAACGATTGGGCACTTGGTGGAACCGCTAATGGCGAAACTTTTGTTTATGACAGTTGGGGAAACTGGTTGCCAACCTTTGCTGATGACAAGTTATTGCTAGGAGCTAACTTCAATTTTGGATACGCTGAACTGGGTGGAACACTGGACGAAAGTTTCTGGTGGGGAACTGCTCTAGAAGCTAAATACCAGTTTACCGACATCTTCAGCCTCGCGGGTCGTTGGGATTACTTCAACGCTGTTGATGGAAGAAAGCTAGGAACAGCAGGCGTAACAGAAGAGATTTACAGCTACACTCTAACAGCTGGATTCGACCTTCTTGAAAACTTGCTGCTTCGTGCCGAGTATCGACTCGACTGGGGAAATGGCGTGGAAACCGATGGCCCTGGAACAGATGGGATTGTTCACACAGTTGCAGCACAAGCTGTATACAGCTTCTAACCAAAGAAGTTAACGGAATTGTTTTCACAAGAGCCCTACTGAGTAGGGCTCTTTTTTTTGCTTATTTGCCATTTGCCAAATAGCTATGAAAATGAGTCAAAACTCGAATCAGGCTAAGCCACCCCTCCAATAGCAGAAACAAAACCACATGCCTGTTAATGAGAGCATTACTGAATTAAACCCGGACGATGTCATAAAAGCTTAGCGAGATGCCCAAAAGCTTGAGCCACAAGGAAAAGAGAATCGATTAAGATATATCCATCCCATGGTCTCAGCGTAGCTTTTACAACAAAGCGAAGGCTTAGATCCAAGCGCGCAGATCACCCATCCAGAAAGAGGTGAGACATAGGTCTCCATAACGTAATATCTCTAGGAGATTCTATGCTTCTTGGGCCAAGATCTTTAAGTCCCTACCGATGCTTTAGACTCATCACCTTAGTTGAGAAGAAAGCTCACTCATAAGATCAAATGGCCCAAGCTAAAAAGACAGGGCTTATCGAGCTGCATGAAAGTGCCAAAATCTTTTGGACACCCGTGGCATGGTATTTGCTAATAAACAATGTGTTTCTAGAATTTAGAATGAAAGAAATAACTTGGGGCACCAAATTAGCAATGGGTGAAAATAGATAAGCAGCATCTTGGATAGATAATGGAATATTTAACAAAGGTAAGTAAAACAGCCAATCATAAGCCGTTCTTATTTGCATAAGAGTATGATTTTTTTGTTCATTCGTCATACTTGAAAGACAATGACCAGCTCAGACACAAAAAGTATTTATGAGACCTTAAAAAGTAATGGGGTCAAATATTGCCTTGGTGCTTACGTGGATATTCATGGCTGGCCGAAGGGTAAAATAGTCCCTATAGATCACTTTGAGCACTTTGCTCAGGGCTCCGAACTTTATACGGGCTATGCACTCGATGGTCTTGGGCAGTCACCCAATGATGACGAAATAGCCTCTGTACCAGATCTTGACCACATTATTCAGCTACCTTGGAAACCGGAAGTAGCTTGGATGCCAGCTGATAATACATTCCATGAAAAACCATATGAAGTCAGCACTAGGGTAGCATTTAGAAGAATATTGAGAAAAGCTGAGTCGCTAGGTTTTAAGTTCAAGCTAGGCATTGAGTGCGAGGTTTACTTTGTAAAAAAAGATGACCATGGAAGGCTCATCAACCCAAATCCCAACGATCAATTAACTAAGCCCTGCTATGACGTCCCAGCTTTCTTTGACCAATATGCACTCTTAGACGAGATCGTCACAGCCATTAACAGCTTAGGCTGGAATGTCTATTCATTTGACCACGAAGATGGCAACTCTCAATTTGAATTTGATTTCGCTTATACTGACGGACTTCATATGGCCGATCGCTATATTTTCTTCAGATTCTTAGCCAAACATTATGCTAAAAAAGTTGGACTTATCGCTACGTTCATGCCAAAACCCTTTGCCGACAAGACTGGCAATGGAGCACACTTCAATATGTCACTTGCTGATATAAACACCGGAGATAACCTTTTTGCCTTAGACAAAAAGGATGATCCCAAAGGACTTGGACTTTCAACATTGGGCTACTCCTTTATCGCAGGTATCATCCAACATGGTCAAGCACTCTGCGCAGCGTTTGCTCCATCGGTTAATAGCTATAAGAGGCTGGTTAGACGCGGAGCAATGTCTTATTACTCATGGGCTCCAGTTTTAAACTCATTTGGAAGCAATAACAGAACAAACTCCATTAGAGTCCCTATGAATGGCGGACGTTGCGAATCAAGAAATGTGGACTCTTCTTGTAATCCTTACCTTGCGGCAACACTTGCCTTGGCTGCAGGCTTAGAAGGTATTGAAAAAGGTCTAGACCCTGGTTTACCTCATAATGAAAATCTTTATGAATATTCTGATATGGAGTTATCTGAAAAAGGCATTGAACCCTTGCCCCAAAATTTAAGTGAAGCTGTAAAAGCGTTTTCTGAAGATCCCTTTGTAGAAGAAACTTTAGGATCGGAGCTGACCAAAGAATTCATCACCTATAAACAACAGGAATGGGAAGCATATCATCAATCCATCAGTCAATGGGAAGTAGATTTCTACTCTGGCTTATATTGATTATAGACACCCAAATCAAAACTCGAAAGGAACAAACAACATGGACAAAACTAGATTCGTGATACCCTCAATCCTCGCTGCTATGGCCATATTTGTCACTAGCTGCTCAGAGCCACCGCCACCAACTCCTACGGCTAAAGAAGAAACTACTCCGACTCCAGAATCGGTAGTAGAAAAAGAAGCTCCTGAAACACCAACACTAAAAATCGGTTACAGTGATTGGCCAGGATGGGTAGCTTGGGAAATTGGCATTGCTAAAAAATGGTTCGAGGAAGAAGGTGTCGACGTTAAATTCGAATGGTACGACTACGTGGCCTCTATGGACGCCTATGTCGCAGGAAATGTAGACGCCGTTTGTATGACTAATGGCGATGCTTTAGTCACTGGAGCAACTGGCAAACCCTCTGTAGGCATTATCATAAATGACTTTTCTAATGGTAATGATATGATCGTCGCAAAACCGGGTATCGAATCAATAGCCGATTTGAAAGGCAAAAAGGTTGGCGTTGAAGAGGGCTTTGTTTGTCATTTACTCTTATTAAAAGGTCTAGAAAGTGTAGGCTTATCTGATGCAGATATTACAATAGTTAATACACCTACTAATGAAACCCCCCAAGTGCTAGCATCGGGGGCTGTTGATGCTATCGGAGCATGGCAACCTAACTCTGGTCAAGCCCTTAAGACCGTAGCTGGATCAAAGCCTGTTTTCACCTCAGCAGATGCGCCAGGTATTATCTATGACCTACTCTATGTCTCTCCTGAAAGCCTTGCGGCCCATAAAGCTGAGTGGATGAAGGTTGTTAAAGTTTGGTACCGTATTGTTGATTACCTAAAAGATGAGAGTAATACTGATGATGCTCTCAAGATTCTTTCCAGCAGAGTCAACCTACCTCCTGAAGAATACGAACCATTCCTAAAAGGAACTTACATTCTCACTTTAGACGAGGCATTAGTCAGGTGGCAGGAAGCTGAGGGCCTAGGCTCAATTTATGGCTCCTCTAAGATAGTAGACGATTTCAACGTACGTTTCGAAGTCTACAAAGAACCTTTAGACACCACTAAGTATCTGGACTCAAGCCTTACGAAAAGCTTGAAATAACTATCCTTATCATCTCAGCGGCTTAATTTTCTATTAATTAAGCCGCTTGAAAATTAAATATTTGTATGAGCCATGAAGTAGCCAGCAAGCCCTTTAAAGAAGAGTGGTTTACCATTCGCAAAGACTTAAGCCAGGAAAGACAAACCTTTTTAACCATCTTCTCATTTCTCATACCACTTTTTATTTGGGCATTACTAAGCTATGTCCCCCCATTTGCATGGCATCCTGATATTAAGCTATCTATTTCTGCAGATCAAAAGGGGGTAAAAACTGTTTATTCGGCCGGTGATCGGGTAAGCAAAGAACACTTTCCATACTTTCAGGCTGCCATTCGAAAAGAGAATCAAGACGTTCTGGCAGCGGAATCATCTTCGAAGACTATTCCTTCTACTCAGCGTGATAACCTAAAAACTCTTCGACACCTAACTCATATAGCTATTAAGCAAGGGTGGGTGCTCGAAGCAGAGAAAGAAGATGATGCAGCCATCTACAGGACATGGGGAAAACTTGCTACAGGCAAACTCTACGCTAAAGATTCCGTCATCTCGCCAGAAAACCTTCTAGTTATCCAACATAACTGGAAAACACTAAGTCTAGTGAGCACGGAGTACTCTTACAAAGCCTTACCCAAGACACAACTACTCAAACTGGTCCCCACTGGCAAGAGTTCAAATCCTGTTTACCTCCCTGCACCTCACGAGGTTCTTCAAGCCGGTTTTTATGACTTCACCACGGATCCTGGTAGAGATAAGCCTTGGATGTACCAAAGATTCTTGCATTCCTTAAGGATCGTTTTCGGAGGCTTTTTATTTTCCTGCCTGCTCGGCATACCTCTTGGCATTCTTTGTGGAACTTACGACTTCTTCTCTAAGCTAGTCGAACCCTTTATCGATTTCTTCCGCTATATGCCCGCACCAGCTTTTAGTACCCTACTGGTTGCCATATTTCTAGCACATGATGCACCCAAAATTGCACTCGTTTTTGTGGGGACTTTCTTCCAAATGGTCCTTGTTATTTCCAAAACTACTCGTCTTCTTGACCGTTCCCTGCTTGAAGCTGCCCAGACACTTGGAGCTAAGAATTTTCACTTACTTACAAGAGTTATTATCCCTGGCATCATGCCGAATTTATATAACGATCTGCGTATTTTATTGGGATGGTCCTGGACATGGCTAGTAATCGCTGAACTCATCGGCGTTAAAACGGGCCTCACTGAGTTTATCGAAACTCAGGGAAGATGGCGAAATTTCGATCGGGTTTTTCCAGTTATTATTGCTATTGGTATTACAGGATTTTGTACAGACCAAATACTAGCTTGGCTTCGCGTCTACCTTTTCCCTTGGCATGATACTGCTGAAGGCCAAGGTATGAAGAAAATCTTCAATGTCTTCAACATCTTTAAGAAGACAAAGTCCCAATCCGTATAATGAGCCTTTCAAAAGACATCAAAGCATTAAAGCTCCCGGACTATCGCGAACAAACTAGTGAGGTAAAGGAACGTTTCAAACAACTAAAAGAACGCCCAATACAACTCAGGGTTAAAGAGTTGGGACGAATCTTTGAAAGTAGTAGCGGACCTATTGAAGCACTGAAGGATATTAATTTTGAAATATACCGCCGCGAATTTACTGTTGTGGTTGGACCATCTGGATGTGGCAAGTCAACACTCATTCGTATCCTAGCTGGATTAGATTACCCAACTTCTGGCACTGCCTACACAGATGACAACATCGTTCAAGGGCCCTGCCCAGAAAGAGGCATGGTTTTTCAAGGTTACACACTCTTTCCTTGGCTAACAGTTAAGAAAAATGTGATGTTCGGCCTAGAAATTAAATACGGTAATAGCGCAATAGCCGAACCTGAAGCTATGGAGTGGATTGAACTCGTCGGCCTTTCGAAGTTTGCTAATCATTATCCACACCAACTATCTGGCGGCATGAAACAGCGAGTTGCTATTGCTAGAGCTTTGGCAAATGAACCTCGCATCTTGATTATGGATGAGCCATTCGGCGCATTAGACGCCCAAACGCGTTGCCAAATGCAAGCTCATCTGCTGCGTATTTGGCGCGAGGTAGACGTAACAATATTATTTATTACTCATGATTTGGATGAAGCCATATACTTGGCTGACCGCATTATTGTTCTAGATTCTCACCCAGGACGCATCAAAGAGATTATAGAAGTTGGCATCCCTCGACCTAGGGAACCGGAGCAATTTTTAAGCCCCCTATTCCTTTCCATTAAAAATCGCCTAGAACACCTTATACACTCCAGGAATATAGAAGAGGAAATCCCTATGGTAAAAATGACTCTGGAAGGAGATGATGTTGAATAATTTTAACACTTATTTAAATTTTTTGTTCATACTTTTCAAATAATTCTTCATACTATAAACTGGAAACATATGAAATCTGATTCATTGACTTTAGCCGGAGGTGTTCAAAGATTCACCGTAAGTTTACCGCGCAAACTTTTTACTCAGTTTGAGAGAATGATCCATAGCAAAGGCTTTTCAAACAGATCTCAAGCTGTCACAGATTTAGTAAGTAAAGCAGTAAGCGAGCACCAAACCAAAATCTCCAATACCGTCATGACAGGAGTCTTGACTGTTATTTATGAGCATCGCAAACGAGATCTTCAAAACCGCCTTACCCAACTTCAGCACAAATATCTTAAAGAGATTATTTCCATCCAACTTATACATCTTGAAAATGATCATTCCTTGCAAGTACTCCTCATGCAAGGCCCTGGAAAAAGACTTAAAATGATTTCAGATGAATTTATAACCTGCAAAGGAGTTAAACAAGGCAAGCTAGAACTTAGTGCAACCATTATCCCACAACTTTATTAGCATCTAATCATATGAAAATCCCTGAAGATAAAATCCGATTCTCATTAAAAATTCAAGCAGGAGAAAACTGGTCACATGTCTTAAAAAGAGGAACAACACTTCAACTACATGACATAGAAGGAGGTGCAAATATTTCTATGATGCTCTACAACTTTGAAATACTAAGTGAGCGTTACAATATGCCAGACACGCTTAAGGCCCAACATACAGCTTATCTTACCAAAGGGCATTGCCTTTATTCTGATATGGGCCGTATTCTTGCTTCTATTACAGAAGACTCGTGCGGTTGGCATGATACGATCTCAGGCTACTCAACTCCTGAAATTATTGAAAAAAAGTATGGCACTGGGACTTTTCAAGAACTCCGTAATAAATTTCACCGAAATGCCTATCACGGATTTCTTCAAGAATTAGCAAAATATGACATGGGGCCGAGAGACCTAATACCCTGTGTTAATTTTTTTAGCAAAGTCACCAATGATTTGCATGGTAATCTTAGTTATGTTCCCAATCATTCCAAATCCGGTAGTATTGTCCATCTTCGTTCCGAAATGAACACACTTATCATCTTGAATACATGCCCCCATCCTTTGGATACTAGCCCAACATATAACGCAAAAAAAATCGAAGCAACTATCTGGACTTCGCCCCTGATTGAATCAGATGATGCATGCCGAACCTCGTGCCCGGAAAACGAAAGAGGTTTTATCAATACTGAACGATATTTTCTGTAACCCTAAATTAAAATAAACTATGACTACAAAAGAAAGCCAACTTAAGCCTGCCTTAGCCATCTACGATGAGACCATTCTAGCTGGAGACGGTTGGATGCATGAAATTAAGCAAGGCCAAACCCTACGCATCGAAGATGTTGAAGGCAATCAAGCAGTAGACACGCTTTTTTATAATGCCCAAGACTATGAAGACCGCTATAGCGCAGTAGATACCATAAGAGAACAAGGAAACATTTATCTCACCACTGGAACGAAACTAATATCAACTAAAAGAAACACTTTACTGACTATCGTCGCTGACACTTGCGGACGCCATGATACTCTCGGCGGCGCATGCTCTACGGAGAGTAATACTGTTCGTTATTCTTTAGAGAAACACTATATGCATGCATGCCGCGATACTTTTACAAGATATGGAGCTTTATGGCCGGAACCTTTCAGCAAAAAAGATATCACCAACAATATCAATTTCTTCATGAATGTTCCAGTCACCCCAGAAGGCAAGCTGACTTTCGAAGATGGCATTTCTGCGCCAGGACTATATGTTGAGCTCCTTGCTGAATTGGATACGGTATGTCTTATTTCCAACTGCCCACAGCTAAACAATCCTTGCAACGCTTATAATCCCACTCCTGTTCGTGTGCTTATTTGGAATCCTTAGCCAAAGCTATGTTTCAAAAAGTCCTCATAGCCAATCGTGGAGCCATAGCTTACCGTATTCAAAGGACCCTCAAAAGAATGGGGGTGCATAGTGTTGCAGTCTATTCAGAGGCTGACACTCATTCACGTCACACACTCAACGCAGACGAGGCTATTTTAATCGGTGAGGCTCAGCCTACAGAAAGTTATCTTAATATACACAAAATCATTGAAGCAGCCAAATCTTCTGGGGCACAAGCCATTCACCCTGGATATGGTTTTCTTAGTGAGAATACAGATTTTGTTAAAGCTTGCGAACGAGCTAACATTACTTTCATTGGCCCAACAGCGAAGCAAATCGAAGCTTTTGGGCTTAAACATTCAGCTAGAGAGCTTGCTAAAAAGTGTAACGCTCCACTATGCCCTGGCACGGAGCTATTATTAGACATAGATGAAGCCAAAAGCGCAGCAAAACAAATAGGCTACCCCATCATGATTAAGAGCACTGCTGGCGGTGGTGGCATTGGTATGCAGATTGCGTATAACGAAAAAGAGCTTTGCTCAGCATTCACATCTGTTAAGCGTCTCGGGGAACATAATTTTAAAAATGCTGGCATCTTCATTGAGAAATACATCGAAAGGGCCAGGCATATCGAGGTACAAATCTTTGGAGATGGTCAAGGGACAGTGATCGCTCTAGGAGACAGGGATTGCACTATCCAGCGACGAAACCAAAAAGTCATTGAAGAGGCGCCCGCACCTAACCTAGATGATCCTATTCGAATAGAACTACATCAAACAGCTATAGCCTTAGGCAAGTCGGTAAATTACCAGAATGCAGGGACGGTCGAATTTATCTACGACTGTGAAACAAATTCCTTCTACTTCCTTGAAGTAAATACTCGCTTGCAAGTTGAGCATGGCGTTACCGAAGAAGTCTTTAGCATTGATTTGGTCGAATGGATGCTGCTGCAAGCTTCAGGAGAATTTAGGGATCTAATGGCTTTCAATCTGAAGCCTCAAGGTCATGCCATGCAAGCGCGCATTTATGCAGAGAACCCTCAGAAAAATTTCCAGCCGAGCTCAGGCATTCTTACACATGTTACATTTCCAGATAATGCCCGATGCGAAACCCACATAGAAAGCGGATCATCCATCCCACCTTATTATGACCCCATGATTGCTAAAGTAATTGTTAGGGGTGATGACAGAGATCAAGCTTTAAAGAAATTAAGCCAATCCTTAGATGAGGCTTACTTATATGGAATTGAAACGAATTTGGATTATGTCAAACGGATACTAGAGACTGATGAATTCCATGATGTAAGGATAACGACAAGATTTTTAGACTCACTAACCACTCAAAGTAATACTATAGACGTTCTTTCCCCGGGAACTGTTAGTTTAGTCGTTTCATACCCTGGAAGGCTAGGGTTTTGGCACGTCGGAGTTCCTCCATCAGGACCCATGGATAATCTAGCTTTTCGCTTGGGTAATGCCGCACTCGGAAACGATGCTGGCGCTGCAGGTTTAGAACTTACTGCATCAGGTGCTAAATTAAAATTCAACTGTGATAAGCAAATTATCTTAACGGGTGCTCCTATGCACTCACAGGTCAATAACCTACCTGTCGATTACTGGAAAGTCATTCACATTAAAAGCGGAGATGTACTTAAAGTAGGTAACACTGTTGAAGATGGTCTAAGGTCCTATATTCTTTTTCAAGGGGGCCTTAAAATCCCTGACTACTTGGGCAGTAAAACAACTTTTCGCTTAGGTAAGTTTGGCGGGCATTGCGGGAGGTCACTGCAGACTGGTGACGTCTTACATCTAAATCAAACGAGTGCTCAGAAAATTAAAGAAATCCCAAGCGATTTTATTCCATCCTATAACAAGCGCTGGGAAATAGGTGTTCTCTATGGTCCACATGGAGCACCTGATTTCTTTACAGAGAAAGATATAGAAACATTTTTCAAAACCGATTGGAAAGTTCATTACAACTCAGATAGAACAGGTATCCGCTTGACAGGCCCTAAGCCACAATGGGCCAGGAAAGATGGAGGTGAAGCGGGTCTACACCCCTCGAATATCCATGATAATGCCTATGCCATTGGAGCCATCGATTTTACAGGGGATATGCCAATCATTCTAGGACAGGATGGTCCAAGCCTAGGAGGGTTTGTCTGCCCAGCAACAGTTGTCCAAGCAGAAATTTGGAAAATGGGACAACTAAAGCCAGGGGATACCATACGCTTCATACGCTTGCAATATGAACAGTCCCTGGTTGCCAAGAAAAAACAAGATCTGGAGATTAAGAACCTTGAAAGAACTGAAGCTGTTACGTCTAAAATTTCATCTAGCCCTGACTTGGATCAAGCTATCCTTCATCAAACGACTTCCACAGATGAAATCAATCAAACCGTTTACCGTGGCGCTGGCGACTCTTATGTGTTAGTTGAATATGGCCCCATTAGACTGAATCTTAACTCAAGATTCCGAGCACATGCTCTCATGCTTTGGCTACAATCTAATGAAATTAGTGGCATTATCGACCTGACGCCGGGAATACGCTCTCTACAGATTCATTTTGATAATTCCGTTATCACTCTTGACCAGCTAATGGAACACCTTCTTCGAGCCGAGCGACAATTAAAATCCATCGAAGACATGGTAGTGCCCACACGAATTATCCATCTACCCTTATCTTGGAATGACCCTTCTACTCAACTCGCAATTGAAAAATATAATCAAAGCGTGCGCGCTGATGCACCATGGTGTCCAAGCAATATTGAATTCATTCGCCGAATTAATGGGCTCGATTCTATCCAAGAAGTGCAACGTATTTTGTTTGAAGCCAGTTATCTAGTTATGGGACTGGGCGATGTTTATTTGGGAGCTCCCGTCGCCACACCTATTGATCCAAGACACCGCTTGGTCACAACCAAATATAATCCTGCTAGAACATGGACTCCTGAAAACGCCGTGGGCATAGGTGGCGCCTACCTTTGTGTCTATGGTATGGAAGGACCTGGCGGCTATCAGTTTGTAGGACGCACCGTGCAAATGTGGAATAACTACCACCAAACAAACCATTTTACAGCCAGCAAGCCCTGGCTCCTCAACTTTTTTGATCAGATCCGTTTTTATCCCGTAGAGGCTGATGATCTTTTAAAAATCCGTGATGACTTTTTACATGGCAAATATGAACTGAAAATAGAACATGCTCAATTTAGTCTTAGTGATTACAATCAATTCCTATCAGATAATCATGCAGACATACGAGTATTTAAAAATAAACAAAAACAAGCCTTTGAAGACGAACGAGAACGCTGGATAGAGAATGGTCAAGCTACCTTTGAAGGCAGCGAGCATGACTTTGAGGAAGCAAACTCTCAACATATCAATCTACTAGATAATGAAGAGGCTGTTGAATCTGTTATATCAGGAAGTGTTTGGAAAATTGAAGTATCTGAAGGTCAAGAAATAGATGAGGGAGATGTCTTAGTTGTGATTGAAGCCATGAAAATGGAAACTTCCATCCTTGCGCAAACTAGCGGAAAGATTGGCCAAATTCTTTGCCAAGCTGGCAACCCAGTTTCATCAGGTCAAACTCTTTTAACCATCCTTACCGACTAGCTAGCATGAAAGATCTTAGCCTAGATATCGACAGTCTACGTCGAGCTTACCAACAAAAGTGCATCACGCCTCGTGAAGTAGTAGAAATGATTCACAAGCGAATGGACGGGCAAGAATGGCGTAATGTCTGGATCACTAAATTAACTCTCGAGCAACTCGAGCCTTATTTTAGATCCCTACCCTTTAGCAAAATCGATTCTCTTCCACTCTATGGCATTCCATTCGCCATTAAGGATAACATTGATCTCGTAGACATTCCTACTACCGCAGCATGTCCAGAATATGCCTACATACCGACTGAGTCTGCGTACGTCGTTCAGCAACTCATCCATGCTGGAGCTATTCCTATTGGCAAAACAAATCTAGATCAATTTGCAACTGGACTAGTGGGCACACGCTCTCCTTATGGATCTTGCCCCAATAGTTTCAATCCGCAATATATCTCTGGAGGGTCTAGCTCCGGTTCAGCAATTGCTGTGGCTCTTGGTTGGGCATCTTTTTCCTTAGGGACTGATACAGCTGGCTCCGGAAGAGTTCCAGCCTCCTTCAATAATCTTGTTGGCTTAAAGCCTACTCGAGGTGTTTTAAGCACTAAGGGTGTAGTGCCTGCATGTCGAACACTAGACTGTGTCTCTATCTTTGCTCTCCATGTTGGCGATGCTAAAAAAGTTTTCAATATCTCCTCAATATATAACCAAAAGGATTCTTATTCTCGGCCATTCCACGCTCGTAAAAACAGGTCTGTGAACCAACTCAAGATCGGCATACCCATAAAAAAGCAAATCTTCAGTGAAGAGTTCCCTGAAACATATAGACTATTGAATGAAAATACTAGCCTTTTAAAAAACTTAGGTTATGAAATCCTACAAGTTGACATTTCCCCTATGCTTCAAGCAGCTAAGCTCTTGTATGAAGGACCATGGTTAGCAGAACGCTATGCCGCTATAAAGGAATTCATTGAAAAACAGCCCGAAAGCCTTTTCCCCACAACCAGAGAAATTATTACTTGTGGGAAAAAGGCTTCAGCTGTAGAGGCCTTTACAGCTTCTTACAGACTGCAAGACCTCATCCGAGAATCAGAAAAAATTTGGGAATCGATTGATGTTCTGTTAACTCCAACCACACAGACCATCTACACTTTAAAGGAAATTGATTCTGATCCAATCCGACTCAATTCTCTATTAGGGACATTCACCAATTTTATGAACTTGCTTGATTTCAGCGCCATCACGGTACCTGCTGGCCGCTATCGAGAGCAGTTACCCGACCTTCCTTTTGGCATTACTTGTGTTGCCCCAAGCTTTTCCGATCTTGATCTTATAAGATTTGCAACGCCTTTCCATCAAGCTCAAAAATGTTCCATGGGTGCTACAGAACACCCGGTCCCCCAGGATGTACCAGATGATAAAGCTCCACCTACTCATGTTGCCCTAGCCGTATGCGGAGCTCATCTCTCTGGTTTACCTCTCAACCACCAATTAACAGAACGTCAGGCGAAGCTTCTCAAATGCTGTAAAACAGCACCATCCTATCAATTTTTTGCTTTAGAAGGTGGCCCTCCCTATCGACCAGGTCTTATTCGATCTAATCAAGGTGATGCAATTGAGGTTGAAATTTGGGAAATGCCCCTAAAACATTTTGGATCTTTTGTTGCGAATATCCCTGAGCCTCTTGGCATCGGCAAAGTAGAGCTTGAAAATGGTTCGTGGGTTTCTGGGTTTATTTGCGAAGATTATGCAATTGAAAAAGCTGTAGACATTACATCGTTTGGGAGCTGGAGAAACTATATGTCCTCTTTGAATCAGTAATTATGAACCTAAAGAAAAGAACTCAAGACTCGCTATAAATAATTCCCATAGATTTGGTATAGGTTTCAATGCCTGTAAAATGAGCCTCCTTATCTCCCTGCAAGTAGCGAGTAGCTAACTCTTTCTCTATCTTCTTCAATCGCTTGATATGCTTCCTAGCTACCTCACCTTCAAGTGTCCCAAGCTGCTTACGATTAGCGCTTACTTTTTTACTAGACTGAGTCGTCCTGTAATCTTCAGTTAGTGAGGTATATTTTTTCTGCAAACGCAACAATTCTGTGGTGCGCAAATAGCTAAGCGAATAATCTTCAACCTCTGTCTTAAGCGATCGGCTACTATCCAAACTCTGACATGCTTGCATGAAAAAGGTCACCGCAAAACAGCAAGAAAGAAAACTCACAAGCCTCATAAAAACAGTGAAGCTTCGCGAATGTTTTGATCAAGACAGAACTTCGTTAATAAAGTTTTGGAAATAATTACTTTTTTCGCGTAAGTCGCCAATTGAAGGCATTTACGCCTCTAATTGAACGACGTTGACTTTCTCTCTTAACCAAAGTGTCATCCACCCCTATCGTCTTAGTCTTATCATCATCAGTAGTATTGGATGATAGTGCACTGCTTCGCTTTGGCGCAGGAAGCGGTTTTACTATTTTAGGGACTTCTTGGAAAGGCGCCGTGCCTCTCGTGCTCTTATCTATGTTCTGGGGTACTGGTGCAGCTGATGTTAAAGCTGAAAGACTCTTGTTCTTAATGGTGGCATTTGCACGAAGCAATACACTACCTACATAGATAGCATCTCCTGGAACCAATAAAGCATCCTCAACCTTTTCCTCGCGAAAATAGATACCATTGGTAGAGCCTAGGTCTAATACCTGTATAGTATTTTTAGTTACAGATACAGAGCAATGTCTCCGTGAAATTGAATGATGGGGAATAACTAATTCTGCAAACTCAGGCGTAGCACCAATAATCACAGTCCCTTTTTTTAACTCAAAAATATAACCTTTTAGCTCTGTATTCTCTGCTTCTAGGTATAGGGTATAGCGCCTAAAATCAGGCAATAAAACCGTTTGCTTTTTTTTGTCTACTCCATCAGACAAATCATCCCCTGTCATCTGCTGGATATGGCTTAACAACAACGCATTAGCAGGAAATTTTTCTGCTAACTTCCCAAACTCAAACAACACCTCTCTAGTTGTAACTTGACAGCTTACCCTATCAGACACTTCTCCCAAACGCCATTCAACCTTTGATTTTTCCCAGGCTAGCATTCCTAACACGGCTACTCGATGGCTCAGAGACCTCGTAAAGGCACGGGTCACCAAGCCTTTGGTTAGATAAATTTCACCGATATCTGGCACGTCTAAACGCTCTACGTATAGACACCCCGTCTCCGCTTTAGGCCCAGCAAGTTGTAGGTTTTTTATCAGATTAGAGTTAGCCATAGTCTCCTATCCTCCCCCTCGCAGCTTTCCCGTATTTTGTTAATATAAGCTACAATTGACATTAGATCGAGCTTTTTAAGTTCTATCTAAAAAAGTTTAGAGCTTATCAAGGCAGTATTTTGCAGAGGCTATGCAAAATAACACAAATATGGCGTAATACCAAAGTCAACGTTTAATACTGGCCATGACAAGTGCTTCAGGTCCCTCAGCTTGCATAATCAAATTCCCACGCCTGTCTAACTGTAGATCATAACCGCCAACACTAATTTTGCCACGCAGTAACCCATAGAGCTCTTGTGAACCAATTTTTATACGATTTTGGCCTCTCTCCAAAAACAGCTCATCTTGCGCTTTTGTAATAGTGCTTTCAACGCCCCTGGAGACAAAAGAATAAGAGGCACCTGACTCTAGTTGATCTTTAAGGGCTGGATATAACAACATACCAAAATGGAACATCTTGGGTTTCCACCATTTCGCTGTCCAAACCTTATTATTTTCATCAAAATCTACATCAGCTTTCCTCAAAAAACCCTTTTGCTTGGCAATATCTTCAACTGGAAAATTGCCAGCCTTATTGTTTAAACTCTTAACATCTACAGGCTGTGCTTGCTCGATTACCGGTAATGCTTGCGCTTCTTTGGCAGTTGTTTCAGCTCGGGCCGGCACCTCTTCACTCCAAGAAACAAGAACTGGCCGCTGGGGATCTTGAACTTTATTCGCAATAAGTGAAACCTCTCTATCTAGCTTTGCAGGAAGAGCTTTCAAAGACTTTTCTTGCATGGCACTAGCTTTTACCTCATCAGCAGTTGTATAAGCTCTACTTTGGGTTTCAGATTGAACTAGCGGCTTAGACTCCATGGGCTTATTGAGAGATTTCGGCTCCTTAGACTCTGGTAAAGTTTTTGCAAAGTGAGGCCCTGGCTTTGGGAGAGCATCTGTTACTGCATAGCCTTGAACATCACTCACCCCTCTAGCTAAGAAATACTCCTGCGCCAATTTCTTCTCCTGGGCTAAAATATCAGCCCAAGGGGAATGATGAGGTAATAATTTAGCCTCGCTAGTAGGGATTTGATCTCGAGTTTGCCCAGCTAACCTAAAATAAGATGTAAGTACAGATGGCTTCACACCTTCCATAATCTAAATTTACGCACATCCTGTGCCAATATTGATAGATCTCATTGCTCTCCTATGATCAGGCTTATAAAAGAGCTCACTTAGCTCTAACCTAGATGATGTCATAGAAGTTGAACGAGATACGTAAAAGCTTGAGCCACAGGAAAAAGAGAGTCGACGGAGATGTAACAGAAAGGTGACATCTCTTGGGGACTCTATGTTTCTTCGTGACAAGATCTTGCACAGATTCTTAAGTGTCTATGGCATCATTCTGGGTTTAACGAGGCAAAAAAATCCTTAGCCTCGGAAACTCTTTCTCATAGCTAGAGAAATAGCCTGATTTACCCCCTTTTGTACACAGAAGCCTATATTCCCAGAGCACCTAATTTAGAAAAGTGAGAAGAAATTTGTTACCTATTTTATTGATCTCAATCGCTTTTTTGGCCAGGCAATCACTTCTTGCCATGAATGCTCCTGTTAAACCTAGACTGTGCAATAGAAATTGAAAGAGATGCATAAAAGCTTGAGTCAGAAGGAATAGAGAGTCGACCAAGATCTATTCATTGTATCGTCTGAGCGTAGCTATCAAGCATGTAGAGCGCCAATCCAGATAGAGGTGAAACCTGAGCCTCAATAAGGTGATAGCTCTAAGGAGAGAATTATGTTCATTAGAGGGACGGGATCTTACACAGATCTTTAAGACTCTACGGCGCCATTCGGGTTTCATCTAGCAACTCTAATGCAAATAAGCGGCAAATACCGACTAAGAGCTGCTTTAAAGTTACGGAATTAATTTAAATCTCTTCTTTTGGCATGCTCACAAAGCCATTTGACGCGTTCTGGTGGACTCAGCATGATAAGCTCTACTGCTTCATCCATCAGTACCTCCGAATTGTCACAATCGATCACTGCACGGAAATCGGTATCCAAGGAGTAATAATTAAGAGTTACCGGGTCTGTGAGCTCTTCAGGTGCACTCGTTCTTTCAAAATTCATGGAGCAGACCTTATCTCCTTCCGAGAACTTCATCTCATAACCCCTGCAAACATCCGCCACGAGTAACTCATCCCAACTATTCGACCTGTAGTAAAATTCTACTTCTGAAGGATTTTCAAAATTCGGCATATAACGAGTGTCTCTTTCCTATAACACGGTACTATTATATTATTCGACTCGATTTCACCCGAAATAAGCTTATCTCAAATAATTTTCTTAGCTTGCTAGCGGCGGAAAGAATTGCTTTAATCACCGTTCGTTTTTGTGCCTGGAAGGGTGGCAGAGTGGACGATTGCACCGGTCTTGAAAACCGGCGTGCCGCGAGGTACCGTGGGTTCGAATCCCACCCCTTCCGAAATTGTCAGAAGCAAAACGTTGGCTCTCACCAAAAATTGGGCACACTCGAATGTTAATCATATTAGTCAGTAATATCGCGTCCTATGTACTCATCTCTAGGCCATGATTGACGAAATAGCGTTTATTCAACAATATCCTAGAAACCATCAGATGTGGATACAGCAATTCATAGATTCTAAAAAATCTTCAAACCTCTCATCTGAGTATATTTTTTCTGTTTATGAATAGCGAGCATATCATATGGGTCAGTATTTTCTTGTGCCTCTCGCAAAGCGCTATCTTTTCAGGACTGAATATTGGTCTCTTTTCCCTTAGCAAACTAAGCCTAGAGGCTCGAGCGCAGAGCGGAAGTAAGGAAGCCCGCAAAATCCTAAGCCTCCGCAGCAACTCAAACAAACTGCTGGCTACCATTTTATGGGGAAATGTCTCAGCTAATTGTCTACTGACTATGTTAAGTGACTCTGTGTTAGCCGGTGTCGCAGCTTTTTGCTTCTCTACTATCGCAATTACTATTATTGGAGAAATTTTGCCCCAAGCATATTTTTCTAGATACGCACTCAAGATTGGTTACATTTTAGCGCCACTTATCAGCTTTTATACCATCCTTCTCTACCCAATAGTGAAATTGACCACGCTATTTTTGGATCGCCTCCTAGGCCAGGAAGGCCCCGTTTACTTTAGAGAAAAAGACCTCCATTTCATATTGAAGAGGCACACAGAAGAAGAAGGTACAGACATCGGCGCTGTCGAAGGCATAGGTGCCATGAATTTCTTAAAACTTGATGACATCCCGGTTTCCAAGGAGGGAGAAGTGCTTCATTCTAAAAGTATCATTTCCTTACCCACGAAAAAGGGAATCGTCTTTTTTCCCGAGATAACCATGGAGTTCGATGACCCTTTCCTAAAGCAAGTCAATGCCAGTGGCATGCCTTGGGTGGTCATTACCGATTACAAAAATGACCCTAAACTTGTATTAGATGCCGATGGCCTCATGCGAGATATCATTTCACAGAAACAAAGAAGACCCTTTTTCCACTGCCATAAGCCTATTGTCGTTACAGACTCAGCCAAAACATTGGAGGACATCATAAGCAAACTTCACGTCCATAAGACACATGCCGAGGATGATGTTATCGATCACGATATTATCCTATATTGGGGGAAGACAGAAAAAAGAATCATTACCGGGGCAGATATCCTGGGAAGGCTACTCAGAGGTATCGTCCAAGGAAAAACAATTAGTCCTAAGGGCAACTAATGAACTATTCATATTAGGTGACCATAAACACTAAGCGGCCATTACTAAACCCATATCCGATACCTTAGCTAATACTAACTTTAATTCCCTATATCCAAAGGGCTTCTGCATAAAATCAATAATTCCAAGACTTTCTTTCTGAAAACAATTTAAATGTAAAGGTGAACCTGACATAATTACTGCAGGAATCGAACAATGTAAGTTTCTTACGCATTCTATAACTTCTAAACCATTTTCTCCTGGCATATGGTAATCCGTTAAGAAGCAATCATACTCTTTATCCGAAATTACCTCTAAAACATCCTGAGCAGAAGCCACGGATGTCGCATCCCAGCCGGTAGCATTTGCCACCACTGCAATAGTCTTTCCCAAAGTTTGATCGTCGTCTAGTATTAATAATTTTTTCCTACTCATATAAACCTCCTTACGGTGAATAATACACTCTGCTAATTTTTAAATTTAAGTCATTAATTCCGTTTATCAATAGGTCAGATGAAATAGATGGGCATTTGATTTCATTTAATTTCTAGAATTTTAACTAGTTAGAGCTCAACCAATTTTATTGAAGCTCAGGATTTGGCACAGCCATATCATCCGTCAAATTAAGATGATTACTTATTAAAGAAAAAATGTGTATGACCGATTGTAATTAAATTAGTAAAACAATTAATTTAAACCTCTATTTTCTCCTTTCAGCGCCATGCAAAATTCATCCCAACACGGTTTATTTAAGAGCCTAATGGACACCCCACTAATCGTTTCAGTGATTGCTCATGTTCTCTTATTCTTAATGGTTGGAACGGTTGTTATTTTCGAAAAACCTATGATCCAGAACCATTTTGAGTTAGGAGAACTAGGCGTTTCCCTCTCACAAGATAAACTCGTTGAAGATGAGCTCCTATTTGAAGAGATAGAAACACTATCGCTTGAAGTGCCAACAGAAATGCAGGAGGTAGATAACCCGACGGTGGGCAGTCCTAATGTATCAGCAATTGCTGATGTCATCACTTCGATGAGCTCAATTAATCTAAGTCACAGAGTCTTTGTTCCAGAAAATACTGCCTTTGCCTTTGATAGTATTGCTAAAGGGATAGGGTATGGTCTAGGCGAAGGTTCTGGCTTAGGAAATGGAGTTGGCAGAGGAGCTGGGAGATTGTCCTCCAAGGTTAGTTTTTTTGGGGTTCAAGCCGAGGGCGTCAATATTCAATTCATCATTGATCTTTCTGCCTCAATGAGGGGGCCAAAAATCGAGCGCCTTAGAAGCGAAATGATAAAAGCAATTTCTAGCTTAGAAAATGGCTCTCAAGTATCCATTATATGTTTTGCTGGCCGCGGTTGGGTCTGGGGAACACCATACCAAACATTCGTAGCCACGAATGAACGCGGATCAAGAATTGTTAGAAAAGATTGGACATCTCCCAAGCCTAAATGGATTCCTATAGATGAATTTTCCCGAGCTGAGCTTTTAAGCCAGGCCAAAGAGATCTCATACTCCAAGACTATATATGGAACTAACTGGACAGAAGCCGTGGATTTAGCAAAGAGGGTCAGCCCAAATCCATCAGCGGTATTTTTTATGACTGACGGTCGACACAATGGTAGTAACCTTTCAGAGTTCAACCATTCTGTTGCCGACTGGTCTGAGAATGGTTTCCCATTCAATATCGTTTTCCTTGGAAATAATTTACCTGAAAGAGGTGAAAAATCTTTAACAGCGGCTGCCAAATCCTCTAACGGTATCTTTAAAATGGTCAGAGATTAAACACCTGCGTGGCTCTCCGGTACAGCAGCTGCCAATGAGTACTTGAAACTCCTCTAATGTTTTCTGTTTCCCTAAAATAATAGACAAAATAATCATCTGGTAAATTTTAAGTAAGGTTCTTTAGCTCAATAGCCTCGTTATCATTTGATCGCGATCCGTAAAGACTTAAACTAATAGTCAACGAACTTGCAGGTCCATGAAAGGGAAAAACCGATAATAATATCCTTCTAACAAGAACCTCGAGAGTCAAGTAGACTCGATATTTCCTAATCTTATGATCTTGGGAGAACTTGAATCTGCTAACTCGCCCCCTGTTCTTCCTAGGCGGTAAAAATCTTTTTTCACTAAAGGAGATCCAGACCTGAAATTTAAGGTTTGGAAATAGGCATAGATAATATTTGCTTGGTGCTGCTTTATTCTTACAGGCAAGTTCACCAACATCAGTAGATAGAAGATTGGAATCAATTCGCTTGATGAACCGCTGCCATTATCTACCGTTGGAAGTAAACTTTATGAAAATACCAATGAAATCATTCACGTTAGCCATATCATTATTCATATTTACTTCTTTTGGCAGTTATGCAGGAGAATCCCTTAACACCCTATCTGAAAAAGAAAAAAATGAAGGATGGAAGCTACTCTTTAATGGAACAGACAAAGACGGTTGGAGAACCTATCAAAAAGAGGTCGCTTCTGAATTGTGGCAAGTCATCGATGGGGCGCTTGTCTTGACTGCCAAGGGAGGCGGAGATCTTATTTATAAAAAGACCTTTAGTGATTTCGAGTTAAAAGTTGAATGGCAAATCACCAAAGATGGTAATAGCGGCATTTTTTGGAGAGCTTCTGAGGATGCTAAAAAGATCTATATGACCTCTCCTGAGTATCAGGTAGTCGATCATTTTGGTGAAAAATTTGGCAATGTCCCAGTTAAAGAAAAAGCTGGTTCTGAATTTGGTCTTTACGATACAGACCCCAAACTAGCTAAACCACCCGGACAATGGAACCAGTCTCGTATTCTTGTAAAAGGAAATGATGTCAAATACTACCTCAATGGAACAAAGACAGTAGAATATACACTCTACTCAGAAGAATGGGAAGAGAAGATCAAAAACACGAAGTTTAGCAAGTGGCCTAAATACGCTCGTAATGCTAAAGGGTTCATCGGCCTGCAGGACCATGGAGATAAAGTGTTATATCGCAACATCAAAATCCGCGAACTCTAGTGAATTTGTTCCTATTTTTGCAGAGATTCATGCCATAATCTGCGACTTATGTCTAAAGTAAGAACTCGTTTTGCGCCTTCACCGACAGGGCTCCTACATGTTGGAGGGGCGAGGACTGCTCTATTCAATTGGCTTTTTGCTAGACATCATAAAGGTTCATTTGTGCTTCGCATCGAAGATACGGACGCTTCTCGTAACACGCCTGAAGCCATCCAAGTTATTTTTCAAAGCCTAGAATGGCTTGGATTAGATTGGGACGAAGGACCAACGCAGGATGGGGCGCCAAGAGGGTCCTTAGGTCCCTACCGCCAAAGCCAGCGTAATGAAATCTATCAAAAATACATCCAACAACTTCTTCAGTCAGGCCATGCTTATGAGGAAGAAAAAGCTGTCCGATTCAAATTACCAAAAGGTAAAATCACTGTTGAAGACTTAATTTGTGGCCCCAGAACTTTTGATCTACACGAGCAGCCCGATATCACAATCCGTAGGCCTGACGGTTCACCTATCTTTCACTTAGTTAATGTAGTTGATGATCTTGAGATGCAAATTACCCATGTGCTGCGTGGAGAAGATCACTTGCAAAACACCCCCAAACACCTTGCTCTCTTTAAAGCACTAGGAGCTAGTCCACCTGCTTATGCCCACATCCCTCTCATATTAAACCCCAATGGATCGAAGATGAGTAAAAGAGATCTAGGCTCGTCAATCGGAGAATATCTCCGAAATGAATTCATTCCAGACGCCATTGTTAATTATCTTTGCCTTCTAGGCTGGTCCCCTAAGGATAATTCTGAAATGTTAACTAGCGATGAAATCATCTCTCGCTTCGATCTCCATCAGATTAATCGAAGTAATGCGCGGTTCGATATGAAGAAATTACATTGGCTCAATGGAGAGTATTGGAAAAAAATGGATCGAAAAATTTATCTAGAGCGCGCCAATCTGTTAATAAAGGAAGCAAAATTAGAGGTCACAGACCCTGGCTACTTACAACAAATTTTATTACTTATCCAAGAACGTATCAAAACTGGTTTTGATTTAGTCGAACAAGTTCGCACTTTAGTTGATGAGCAGTTTAGTTATGACGAAAAAGCTGAAAAGAAAGTGCTCAAAAAAGAAGGGGCTACATCTAGACTTGAGACACTTTTAGAAGCTTTTTCAGTGCTCAAAAATTTTTCAGCTGAAGCACTTGAAGAAGCTCTCTTACAACTAACCGAAAAGCATCAAGAGTCTCCCGGGGCTTACATGCCGTTGTGTCGTTTTTCTGTTTCTGGTCAGAGTGGAGGACCTTCTCTATACCACATGCTTGAAATCATGGGACAAGAACGCACAATAAGTCGCATGCAAAGAACGCTCAAAAGAGTATCCCAAACCAACAGAGAACAATAACATGGATAAAACTGTTCCTATAGACACGTTGTTGGAACAGACCTTTTCTTTTGCTAAGGCTTCTCGGAGTCTAATACTAGATCTGCCACAAACTCCCGCCAATCAAAATGACGGACGACAACTCATAACAACCTCTGGAGCTCTAGCGGCTCACTATATCGAAGCTTCAGAGGAACCCCATCCTGACAAAAGTGCTCTTCTCATGAAAACGTGTATTAAGGACGCCAAACAAAGTCATTTATGGCTTAGCCTCCTTGACTGCGGCAAAGATACCAACCGTCAGGATTTAAGGAATAAATTATTGGAAGAATCTGAAGATATCCAATTGGCACTAGCATCTCTCATTCAAGACAAGGCCTCACAGACTTAGTCAGGGAGGATATGACTATTCCAAACTATATTACCCTCCTTAGAATTCTTCTAATTCCACTCTTTTTAGGAGCTCTTATCTATTACGATCAGTCTTCTGGATTAAATGAGCTCTACCGATTGATAGCCCTTTGGTCTTTTGTGATTGCTTCGATATGTGACGGTCTGGATGGGTTTCTCGCTCGTAAACTACGTCAAGAGAGCCAGCTTGGTGCTCTGCTAGACCCGCTGGCAGACAAGGCTTTAATCCTCTCTGCCATCATTACATTAAGTATTACAAACGTTCCTGAGCTCTATCAACTGCCACTTTGGTTCGCTATTATCATTGTGAGTCGTGACATACTGGTAACTATTGGTTTCGCTATTTTACATCATGTCGTTCGCTACTATAAGGTAAGTCCTCACTGGTCAGGAAAAACATCCACCGTTTTTCTGATGGGAACTATTATTATGATTCTGCTTAAGATTACCTGGCTACCTATCGATCCTTTTGTCTATTGCACCGGAGCGCTCATTCTATACTCTGGTGTAGTTTACATCCTTAGAGGTATACGCTTTGTGCAAGACTCTGGACAAGCATAGCCTCTGCAATTATTATTTTGTCTTTGCCTAGATTCACTTGGATGACTCACTATGAAGCCTATCGTAGCCATTATTGGCCGACCCAACGTCGGCAAGTCAGCACTCTTTAACCGCATCTGCGGAAAAAAGATTGCCTTAGTGTATGATCAACCAGGCGTTACCAGGGACCGTATGAGCACTAACTCTCACTGGAACAACAAAGCTTTTACACTGATGGACACCGGTGGTATAGGCTTAGAGGATGCCAGCGGGTTTGAAGACGCTATTTCAAAAGAAGTAGAAACCGCCCTGTCCTTTGCAACAGATATTCTTTTTGTAGTCGATGGCAGAGAGGGGCTCAACCCTGTTGACCAAGATATTGCCAATAAGCTACGGCGCTTTAAGCAGTCGGTTCTTCTTGTCGTCAATAAAATTGACACAGAAAAGCAAGAAGACTTAGAACACGAATTCCATGCGTTGGGTTTTGATAAGATCTATTCCATCTCAGCAGCTCACGGGCGAGGCATGGATAACCTTATGAGCAGCCTTACCTGTAGCTGGCCTGAAGCAACCCTACAGGAACAAGATGACACCCTACGCATAGCTCTTGTAGGTCGACCCAACGTGGGAAAGTCTTCATTGATCAATGCTGTGCTCAATCAAGATAGGGTTATTGTTTCACCTATAGCAGGCACAACCCGAGACTCTGTAGACGTCTTCCTTACTTACCATGAGCAAAATATTTGTTTTGTTGACACTGCAGGCATGAGACGAAAAACCCGAGTTCACAGCCCACTTGAACAAGCAATGACTGGACGTTCTGCACATTCTATAAACCGTGCCCATATTTGTGCGATAGTGATTGACGCGGTTGAAGGAGTTTCTCAACAAGAGAAGAAAATTGCTGGCCTCATTCATGAAGCAAATAAACCATGTCTTATCATTATTAATAAATGGGACTTAGCCGTAGAATCACTACGCAATCAAGAGGCTGAGGAGGCTTTAAAGGACAAAGATAAACGGAAAGCTATCCCAAGCCTAAAGGAGTTCAAGGCTGACTATGAGCAAGCGGTAATGGGCGAGCTTTTCTTCCTTCCCTATGCACCGATGTTTTTTGTCAGCGCGGTAAATAGAAAAAACATGAATGGCTGGATAAAAGCCTTGTTGAATATCAATAAGCAGCGCTTACTGAACCTACCAACCGGCGAATTAAATCGACTGGTGAAGCGCCTGACTGAAACTCACCCACCCCCAAGAAATAAAGGAAGAAATCGGAGCTTAAAAATATTCTATGCCAGCCAACTCAAAGGTGAACACTCGACGCCAAGTATAGCCCTTTTTGTAAACCATCCCGAAGATCTATCAAATAACTACCTGCGCTACATTGAGGGCCAAATTCGAAAGACCTATCCATTAGTAGGCTGCCCTATCAAATGGGAAGTTCGCGGACGCCGCAAAGAAGATTAGGCCACCTGCCTTACTGCCCCAAGCAATCGATAGCAAGTCTCCAGATTGCCTAATTTTTCTTGAATTTAGTCCTATCAAAGTCACTTTGGTAAGGAAACTTTTTATTTTTATTTTCGACCTCCATAACCCACTCATAATAAACAACTTATAAAACAAAAACTTTTATAAAAAGATTTGCCAGCAATGCCATTTTTTGGGAACCTTTACCCTTATGTCTGAAGACCCCGGCCAACAAAATATATCGCAAGATAACCCTTCCGAAATACCCCATAAACCCAGCAAAATAGAGACTACCTATGACGCCTCAAAACTCGGCCAATTGAAAGGTCTTGAAGCTGTACGCAAAAAACCAGGGATGTATATAGGTGGCACTGACGAGCGAGCATTGCATCACTGTGTCTCAGAAGTTTTAGACAATTCCATAGATGAACATCTTGCAGGATTTGGCAACCGCATAGAAGTGACCGTTCGCGTAGATGGCTCCATATCTATACGCGACTACGGCCGAGGTATCCCCGTTGATATTAACTCTGACAGTGGTCTACCGGGTGTTGAACTGGTACTCACTACTTTGCACTCAGGAGGTAAATACGGACAAGGTGGATATAAATTTACAGGTGGAACTCATGGAGTCGGCGCCAAGTGTGTAAATGCTGTTTCTGATTGGTTCGAAGTAGAAGTCTCTCGAGACGGTCATATTCATCATATGGAATTTGAGAAAGGTAAAACAGTTAAAAAATTAGAGGTCATAGGTAAAGCCAAAGAAACTGGAACACTCATTACTTTTCTACCTGACCCTGAAATCTTCACCGATACCACTGTTTTCAAAGCAGACATCATCGCCAAAAGACTTCGTGAGCTCGCATTTCTAAACAGCGGTTTAGAAATGGTCTTTTTAGATGAGCGTGAACCTGAAAATAAACCTGAAAAGTATCTCTACGTAAACGGAGTCGAAGAATTTGTTTTGCATCTTAATGAGACTAAATCCCCCGTTCATCCCAAGCCTATTGTCATTCGCAGGGAACAGCAAATAGACGTGTCCGATAAGAGCTTTGAAATCCATTTAGAGGCCGTATTACAGTATAACGAATCTTACAACGACCAACTTTTCTGCTACACTAACACCATTCACAATCCTGATGGTGGGACACACTTAATTGGTTTCCGAACAGCCCTCACTCGCTCGATTAACCAACACGCCAAAACTAATAATCTTCTCAAAGAGAAAGACCCTCCTATATCTGGAGATGATGTTCGAGAAGGACTGACCGCTGTGATCTCTATCAAACACAGTGATCCGAAATTTGAATCTCAGACTAAAGTCAAACTTCTTTCCCCTGAAGTAGAAGGTGTTGTCTCCTCGGCTGTTTATGAAGGCCTTATGATGTTTTTCGACGCTACACCCGCTATGGCTAAAAAAATCATCGAGAAAGGCTTAAATGCTGCTCGCGCTCGCGAGGCTGCTCGCAAAGCACGTGAAGCCGTTCGCAAAACTGCTCTTTCCGGTGGGGGTCTTCCAGGCAAGCTAGCCGACTGCTCAAGCCGAGATCCCTCTAAGACTGAGCTCTATATCGTAGAGGGTGACTCGGCTGGAGGTTCCGCTAAGCAGGGGCGTGACAGGAGATTCCAAGCTATCCTACCTCTTCGCGGTAAGCTGATTAATGTTGAAAAAGCTCGCCTCGATAAAATCCTACAAAACAAAGAAATCCGCACCATGATAACTGCTGTAGGCACTGGCATTGGTGACGGAGAGGGTGACGGCGCATTCAATCTGGAACGCTTACGCTACCATAAAATCATTATTATGACCGATGCCGATGTTGATGGCTCACACATTCGAACTCTCTTGCTGACTTTCTTTTACCGTCAAATGCCTCAACTGATCAAAGAAGGCTACGTTTACATCGCCCAACCTCCTCTCTATCAACTCACTCGCAAAAAGCGCCAAGAGTATATCCAAGATGACACCAAAATGAACCGCATCCTTATCCAACTTGGTTCCGAAGACACACGACTCCGTGATCTAAAAGAAGGTAAAGATTTTTCACAAGAGCAGCTTATTGAGATCCTTGCTCTACTAGAGAAACTAAATAAATATGCTAGCAGCATTAGCCGTCATGGCGGAGATTTTGAGGAATATCTCGAAGCTCGTAAGCCTAACGAAGAAGGAGCTCTCATCCTACCTAAACATCTTGTAAGAGTGAGATCTGGAAACGAAGAAACTGTCCACTACCTCCATAGTGATGATCAGTTAGCCGCTTTCAGCACAAGCAACCCTGATCTGCAGCTTGGAGACCTGTCGCACGACATATCACCAAACAACGGTGAAACTGAAAGTGACGAAGAAGTAATCACCACACAAACCGGCACCGTCAAAAGAATTCCTAAGATGCCACATCGCAGAGCTATACATGTCACACTTACAGAATCTAAGGCAATCGCTAATTTGCTACAAGAACTGCGTCAAAAAGGAATGGATGTGGAGCACTATTCTCCTCAGGATAAAGCTCTTTATGCGCTTGTGGATGGCGAGGGAGATGAAGCCAAGGAAACACATCTCTATTCCGTTTCTGAGATTCTCGAAAGCATCCTTGCTAATGGAAGAAAAGGCATCCAAATCAAACGCTTTAAAGGACTTGGTGAAATGAATGCCAAGGAACTTTTTAACACCACCATGAACCCCGAAAAACGTCAACTCCTCAAGGTAGATTTAACAGATGCCATTGAAGCGGAAGAAATGTTTACCACTCTGATGGGTGACGATGTAGAACCTCGGCGTCAATTCATCCAAGACAACGCCCTGAATGTTCGCAACCTAGACGTTTAAGACCTTATAACTTTCCGACACTTTAATAACCATGGCAGACGAAAAACAACCCCCATCAGATAAACCATCAGAAGAATCTTTCTTATCAGCCCAGAACATATCGAACATCAATGTTGCTGATGAAATCAAGAACTCGTTTCTTGATTACTCCATGTCCGTCATCATTTCTCGCGCTCTGCCTGATGCGCGCGATGGGCTCAAGCCTTCACAGCGCCGCATTCTCTATGCCATGCATGAGCTAAGCCTCTACCCGCCAAAGAAGCACATGAAATGCGCTAAGATCGCAGGCGACACTTCAGGAAATTATCACCCGCACGGTGAGGCTGTGATCTATCCAACACTCGTCAACATGGCTCAAAACTGGTCTATGCGAGATCCTTTGATCCATCCTCAGGGAAACTTTGGCTCCATAGAAGGTGACCCCCCTGCAGCCATGCGTTACACCGAAGCTCGTTTATCTCACCTCGGTGGAACCCTGATGAACGACATGGACAAAGATACTGTGGATTTTGTTCCCAATTATGACGAGCGCCTCACAGAACCAAGCGTTTTTCCAGCCTCGTTTCCTAATCTCCTTGTAAATGGAGGAACCGGTATAGCAGTAGGTATGGCTACTAATATACCACCACATAATCTAGGCGAGGTCATTGATGGAATATGTGCTCAGATTGATCATTCAAATATTACTATCCCTGAGCTGATGCAATATATTAAAGGTCCTGATTTTCCTACAGGGGCAAGCATCCTAGGCGTTAGAGGTATTAATGAGTATTTCCATACCGGCAGAGGATCTGTCCGAGTTCGTGCTAAACTTCATACTGAAGAACATACTGGCGGTAAAGAGGTTATCATTGTTGACGAAATCCCTTACAATGTAAACCGAGCCACCTTAGTAAGCCGCATTGCAGAGCTAGTTAATGAAAAAGTTCTTACAGACATTTCTGCTATTCGCGATGAATCAGATGAAAATACTCGCGTAGTCATTGAACTAAAGAGATCTGCCGTTCCCAAAGTAATTATTAACAACCTTTACAAACTCACAGCACTGGAGAGTTCCTTTAGTGCTAACATACTGGCCATCGACCAGAAGCGCCCGAAAATTCTCAACCTTAAAGAGATTATCAACTGCTATATCGAACACCGTCGTGAAGTCATTATTAGACGCACAAGATTCGAATTAGGAAAAGCGGAAAAGCGCGCCGAAACCTTAGAAGGCTACCTGATTGCTCTAGGTAACTTAGATGAATTTATTCGTGTCATCCGAGAATCATCTAATAGAGAAGAAGCTAAGAATAAACTCTTGGCCTATGAATACAGTCGCGAAGTTGCAGAGCAATTTGGAATCACCATCCGCAATGAATCACGCCTCGATAATAGCCAATACAAAATTTCAGAACAACAAGTAGATGCTATCCTAGAGCTGCGACTTTACCAGCTCACAGGCCTCGAAATTGGCAAAGTCAAAGACGAGTATGCCAAGCTCCTAGAGCGTATTGCGGATCTTCAAGATATTCTGGCACGTGAAGAACGCGTCCTACAGATTATCAAAGATGAGCTCAATGCTATTAAGGAGAAACATGCAACCCCTCGACTTACCGAAATTATTCCCGATGAAGGGGAAATGAATATTGAGGACTTGATTGTTAATGAAGGAGTGATTATTACACTCACTCATGGTGGTATGATCAAGCGCACCAATATCACCGAATACCGTGCTCAACGACGTGGTGGCAAAGGAGTCATTGGCCTAAAGACTCAGAGCTCCTCTGCTGACGAAGAAAACATCGACTTTGTTGAACACCTCTTCACAGCAAGCATGCATGACTATCTTATGTTCTTCACGAACATCGGGCGTGTCTATGTTGAACGAGTCTACAGCATCCCTGAAGGCACTAGAGTTTCTAAAGGGCGTAATATCGCTAACGTCCTTGAATTACAGCCGAATGAAAAAGTAGTCGAGATCATGCGACTGGAATCAAAAATCGACGAAGAGGGTAAAGATGTTACTCTGCGTGATGACAACAAATTCGTTTTCTTTGCCACTCAACAAGGCACTGTCAAAAAAACCGCGCTTTCCGCTTTTGCAAACGTCCGAAAGGGAGGCATTCATGCCATTAAGATTGACGAGAACGACGTGCTCATTGACTGCAAACTCACCAACGGAACCAACGAGCTTGTACTAATAAGTGCCAAAGGCCTCTCCTTAAGATTTTCTGAAGATAATGTGCGCCCCATGGGAAGAACCGCGGCGGGTGTAAGAGGTATTAATTTAACATCAGGAGATAAAGTGGTAGCTCTAGCGCTTGTCTCTGACGAAGCGACTCTCCTAGTAGCCGCGGAAAACGGTATTGGGAAACGCAGTTCCTTCGAGGAATATCGTAAACAAGGAAGAGGTGGTAAAGGAATTATCACTATGAAAACCAATGACAAGACAGGACTTGTCATTGGAGCCCTAACTGTCAAAGAGACAGATGAAATCATGCTTATTACGACCCAAGGTCAAATGGTCAGAACAGCTATTAAGGATATCCGCGAAGCAGGCCGCGCCACAATGGGCGTCAAACTAGTCACTACCGACTCCAATGACTCTTTACAAGCCATTGCCCGCGTTATTGAGCGCGAAGATGACTCTGAAGTAGAGGAAGATTCAGAGACCATAAACCCATCCGAGGTGACTGGAAAAGATTAACCCTTTTGCTTCGATTTTTTATTATCTTTCTCAACGAATTTTTTAAGCTTTTTCCACTGGGATTTCTTAACGATATAGCCTACACAATTCTCCGTGCCACAGTGGCATGGATGCTCCTGGTAGTGCTCAATATCATAGCCATAATTATATCCTAGCTCTTGCCCTGTTTTAATTCGTTTTGTAGCATGCACCCAAATTTCACCATCTACATTGTAAGCTTTGCAATTCGGTTCACAGGTGTGATTGATATATTTGCCTGGATTATGTGGTACGTTCCCATCTAAATCATAACGCTTATTTAAATCAAATATATAGACAGCACCCTCATCAGTCCCTTTACTACGCTCCATTTGAGCAATGGCTCGTTCGTATGACTCTTTCTTGGTAATTTTACGACCTGTATACTGAATAATGGGTTGCCCCTTTTTGATATCTTCTTTTGCAAACACCCCTGTTCCATGAATAGGGGATTTTCGAACCTCAATACAAGAAGGAACTTCTATCTTCTTTGGATATTTATTCTTTTTGCCCATGCTTGGCAAACTCTAGCTATGAGGCACAAACTGCAAAGCTAAAATAAATTAGTCAGGTATTTCATATCCAGCAGGTGGCTTACTAAACCAAGTCATCCAATGCTTAATATATTTTTCAGGAATTCGAATTACCTGAGTTGGTGACTTATTAAATTGATACTGGGCTAGACCATCTGCCGTTCTGTAGGCAACAGGAAGGCCCGTTTTTTTTGAAATCCAACCTTCGTAAAGCTCAATATCAGATTCCTTAATAAACTTTTTATCATCTGCAATGGTATAGTAATGGCACTCCTGCTCGAACGCTTCCACCACGCCCTTGTAATGCTTTTTCTCAAAAGGCCAAAAACCTGGATAACCTTCCCACACGTTATAATGACCGCGATTACCACGAGTCATTCTGATTCTATCTGGATTATCACTACGTGAGTAGAGACGCATACCATGAATCAAGTAGCTCTCCTCTATATAGCCTTTTGTATAGGTAATCATGCACTTTGCTGTGTGTTCAGTTATCGAATACTCGAATACTACTGGTCGGTTGACTAATGTTTTAGGTTCAGCACTTTCTTCTTCTACAAAGAGTCTATCTCCATCTGTTTCACCTTCACCATCCTCTTCGGATACAGTGACTTTCCAGCTAGCAAATTCTCCTGGTATAGGAAGTGATGATTCAAGATCCTTCTTCTTTTCCTGAGCTTGAACCATAACCGTTGAGCCTAACAAATAGGCAAAGGCAACAATTCGATGTAACGTTACTGATCTGTTCATTGTATGATGTTTGGATTATAAAATCGCTTTTACAAATTACCAGTTTTTTGGGTTAAGCGACAAAAAAATCTAGAACACATAATAAGACCGGACCTTAGGGCTTTTGAAAGAATTCTCTAGTAAGGCCCGTGTTAAAAGTGATATTTTTGGAAATCTCATCCACCCATAGATCATTGTAAGGCTCAGCATTCCAGTTGGACTGAGTGTATTTGCGTCTGGCAGGAAGCTTAATTCCGTCAACTGCTTCATATTCCACCATCATTAGCAAAGGATCTTTTTTACCGAAATCCATGACAGTGAATAGAAACTGATCAATCAATTTTGTTTTCCGATTGATGTAGACTAGATAGATATCTTTGGCGTCTCCAACACCTTCTTCGAAAGTAATCTTTACCTTATCGTATTGGATGCCATTAACAACTCCCTCACCTTCGTACAAATAGATAAGTCCAGGGTCAAGAAGCTTGAACATCATGGCAAACCAGTAATAGTTCGTCTTCCGTGTGAACTCTGCCATTTTGACCACTTTTGGGTCATTTATAAGCTTACCATCAAGCGTCACATAAGTATTGATGCCATCAAAAACTTGTATTACTTCGCCTTCTTTCCCAGGAATTACGAATTTTTCATATTTATGGTATTTGCCCCAGGACAGTTCTCCGTCAAATAGATATTTTTCTTCTGAGATATTTTCTAAACCGCTTTTGTTATCTCTATATATATAAGTATAACTAACATCCTTTTTTGCATAAAAAGCGCTTTTACCTCCCATGGCTGCAATAGAATCTGCAATCAATGATTTAGGATCTTTGGTCCAAGCCATATAACTTGGGCTTAAAAAGAAAATTAGCCCAAACAAAATAAGATGATGTATTTGATATTTCATGCGTTTGTTTTTATACTAAAACTGGCTTATGAGGGGATTTTAAATTTAAGGTAAAGATCTTGTTTTATAGCGCGAAGATTCAATAACGATCACTGCCCAAAAAACCAATCAACCTATTAAGCAATGTTTGACTAGAGTAATTTCTAACTGCTCCTTTACTTGCGAAGTCATCACTATGCTGATTTTCAATGTTTTCTAACCACCTAAAGGGTGATTGCTCCCATTCGACATTTCCATTTTCAGAAAGTCTTACAGGAGAATCAAAATCTAAAGCTATTTTATACTCTTCCTTCATGATAAAGATGAATATAGGATACTAGACTAAATAGTCAAATTAGGAAGTAGATTTCTCTAGTTTCAGCGAGTTAAAAGCCCCCACAAGTTTGAAAACATCTTCTGAGAATCCCCTCAGGATCTCAGGGTCATTCAGAATCCTTGCCTGGGTTAGAGCCCCTTCAAAGTAAGCGAATATGTTCCTCGCACGCTCATGAGGATCATCGATCTCAATTAACCCCTCACTTTTAGCATCACGAATTGCGCTAGTTAAATAGCAAATATAACGGTTGATGAGTTCTTCAACCTTTTGCCTCAATTCTGGCTCTTGAGTAGAAACTTCAGAGCCTAAAGTAAACATAGGACAACCTAGGACATTGCCCTTTTCTTTCTTGCATTCTACTTGTGTTTGATAAGTCTTGATAAAAAAATTCTCTAAGCGTTCCAAAGGTGGCACTGTGGGTGAAAATAGGGCATCCATTGCCTCACGCTTGCATTCCCAGTTATGCTCTAAAGCTGCAGCAGCTAGTTCGCCTTTTGATTTGAAGAAGTAATAGAAGCTACCTTTTTTCACCTTTGCCCGCTCGCAAATAGCATCAACTGTAGCGCTCCCATAGTTCTGCTCTAAAATCAGATCCATGACTGCCGTTAACAATCTTAGCTTAGCATCACTAGTTCTACCCATACCTATATTATAGTTGACTAATTAGTCTAAACAAACTTTTTTTAACGCTCTTCTTGTATTATTTGCAATCTTATCTGTTCTTATCAGAAGCAACTTGAGCGAGCACTTCGGTCAGCAAACGCTCCGTATTCTGGGTAATATCCAATACCAGTGCATTGCATGGCTCCTCTAGCTCCTTAAACTGGCTTTCTAGAAGTGCCACCGGCATGAAGTGATTAGGTCGAGTATTTATTCTATCGCGAACTAATTCTTTGTCCCCTTTAAGAAAGATGATCCAACATTTACCTATTAAACCTTCCAATAAAGTGCCCCGGTGCTTCTCTCTTAGGGCTGAACAGGCGAGAACGGCTGACCCCTGCATCGCCTTTTGTCTTAAAAGAAGATTTAGTTTGTGAAGCCACGGTTGACGATCTTGATCCCCCAAAGCAATGCCTTGAGACATCTTGGCTATACTAGTATCAAGATGGTAATCATCAGCATCATAGAACGAAACTTGGAGCTTACTCGCTAAAGCTCTTCCAAATGTGGTTTTGCCACTACCTGAAACCCCCATAACAAGAAAAATAGGATAGGTCACGAGCTTAGCAGCAGTAGTCTTAAGCGGCTGAAAGACGGCACGAATAAAGCACCTCTAAGTGATCAAGCGCTTTTTGAATATCGTGGCGCCACTCATCCACCTTCTTACGAGATAATTTTACTTTATCAGAAACAGCTCTCTCAAGCTCAGTATAATGAATGGAAAACTCATCAGAGGCTTTGGATAAATAATCAACGGATTTTTTTAGTTGTTCCGAGGCAGTATGTGCCCAATCCGCTTTAGCCATTGCCACTTCCAGACCATGATCAATTTTTAATTTAGTTTCTTGGATCTCAGCCATTAAAATTCGAGCGTCAGAAACACGACGCAACCCCGACGCCATTCCAACTTTAGCCAAAAGCCAGATAGCCCATTTGGTGGGATCCCATTGCCAAGATTTAACTCCATTTCTGTAGTCATGTTGAAACTCATGGTGAAAATTGTGGTAGCCTTCACCAAAGGTTAGTAGTGCCATGATCCAACTGTCTCTTGCACTATGCTTTGAAGAATAGGGCTGTGAACCGAAATAGTGGCAAGCAGAATTAATAAAAAAAGTGCAATGCTGCACGATAACCGTCCTTAAAATTCCAGCTATCAGGAAACCGCCGAGCGCACCCATCCATGTTCCGTAATACAATCCGGCGATTATTGCAGGTAACACAAACCCAACTAGCACGGCAATCACATGCACATACTTATGTTGCCAAACAAGTAAAGGGTCCTTACGAAGGTCATAAACATTATCCATTGGAGGTTTAGGCCGTAGTTTAAACAACATCCAACCCATGTGTGCATACCAAAAGCCGTTGTTGATATTGTAAGGGTCCTCATCATGGTCTACGTGCTTGTGGTGTCTTCTATGATCAGAAGTCCAGTCAATTACTGAGTTCTCCCAAGCAGCAGCCCCAAATAAGGTTACAAATAGCTTTACTGGGAACTTGGCCTTAAAAGCCAAATGTGAAAATAGCCTATGATATCCAAGAGTAATGCTCATGGCTGTCGCAGTAATATAAAACAGCAATAAGCCCAGCATAAACAGATCTATACCTTGAAAGTATACATACACCGGCACAGCAGTCAGGGCTAATATGAGAGTGCCAAATAAAAAAATAGTTGTTGGCCAAATGACCCTATCAAACGGAATATATTTAAACATTTACTTAATTTACCTCGAATAATTTAGTGAAGTGGGAAGCTTAACCTGTTTTCTATTACAGATCAAATTTACCTAATCATATCTAGCAAAGAACATTTAATAGGAGTAAAAGAAGCACATTACCATTTAAAAATGATAAATCTTTCAATTCACTACCCGACAATCCTTTTTAAACAAACTCGTTTTATTATTGTCGACCATCAATAAAAAGTCTTAATATAAGGTTCAGAAAATAAAAAAGAGGTCTAAATCGATTTGACTAGGTGCCATTATTCATTGTGCAAGCTTGGGTAAGCTTGCCGCCTCGGATTATCAAAGAAGTTGCCTAAATAACAATTAAACCTTCTTCATATGAAGACCTCTACCCCAAAGGAATCTATCTAAATGTCTAACAGTAAACTCTATGTTGGAAACATGGCTTACAGCATAACCGAAAATGATATTGAAGAAGCTTTTTCTCAATATGGCACAGTCGAAGAAATTAAAATGGTGCATGATCGCGATACCGGGAAATTCCGCGGCTTTGCATTCGTTCAATTAAACGACCCTGCAGCCGCAAAGGCGGCTATCGAAGCACTTGATGGCCAAGACTTTCAAGGACGAAAACTCGTTGTTAATGAAGCACGCCCGCAAGAGAATCGTGGTGGTGGCGGCGGCGGGCGCCAATTCCGTGGCGGTGGTGGTGGACACCATCGTGGTGGCGGCGGCGGGCGCAAACCGCGCTACTAGTTTTCCACCTTCAAGCTATTTCACACTAGCTAACTTGCATGATCCAGTCATGACATATCCTGTACTCATGACTGGATAGATCTTGGGGCTGAAGTTGATTGACGAATAACCAGCTCAGGCTGAATCAATGTCCGGGAGTTTTCGTTAAGTAATTTTTTGGAAAGCGGCCTGGATGATTTTTTCTCAATCTGATCAACAAGTCTCTCCACCACGGCCTGCATCAACACTTCTTCTTTAGGTGTGCATGTAGTCAGGGCTGGGATACAAAACCGAGCTTCCTTGAGATCATCAAAGCCAACTATAGAAACGTCCCGCGGTATTTTTATACCTACATCATATAAGTGCTTGATTGCACCCTGTGCGATTTGATCATTCATTGTCACGATAGCGGTAGGCCTGGGTTTTAGTGCCATAAACTCATTAGCCTGATCATAACCATATTGTTGATCAAGGTGAACTGATTTGCGGGTTTCGAAAATATGAATATCCTTACCAATTTCCAATCGCCTATCCTTGGCGAATGCTCTTATACCCTTGATGCGGACAGCCCCATAAGCAACCCGTTCATCTATACCAAAGGTAACAAAACTTCTGTGCCCTTGCTCATAGAGATGCTCGAAAACCGTTTGCATCAAACCACTTCTATCGCTTGAAACTTCCTGAAAGGGCAATGCAAATCTAGGATCAATGGCCACCACCGGCATTCTAGATTCAGATAGCTTCTTAATGATAGAACTTCCCTTGCGTGAAAGAGACCCGGCTAAGACAATCCCATCCACTTTAAAAACCATAAAGTTCTGCAGAACTTGCTGCTCCTGTAGCGCATCCACATTAGCCAACTCAATTAGAACTTGATAGCCGAATGAATGGAGTATCTTTTGTAGCACCCACGTTTTCCTAGCCAACATCGGCGTTTCAAATTCTTGAAAGCATACGCCGATAATGCCGGTTCGAGCACCCCTTAGACCTAATGCAAAAGGGTTGCGAGAAAAACCTAGCTCTCGAATTGCTTGATCGACGCGTTCACGTGTCTTGCTATTTACTGAAGCATGTCCATTGATAGCTCTGGACACTGTCCACCTGGATAGCCCTAGATAATCTGCCAACTCCTGTGTCGAGTGGACACTAGCACACGCTTTTCCTTTCATATTCTTCATCGGCCTAATAAGGCAATTGTCCAAAGTCGCCCTATTATATCCTAAGCTTGCTTAAGCAACTTTAGTAAAAGTAGAGTTGTAATGAGTCTCGCACTTAACGAACGACCCGGGCAGATCCACCCGCCATCAGCTTTTCCACTTCTTTGAGCGTAACCATGGAAGTATCACCTGGTGTAGTCATTGCCAAAGCTCCATGGGCTGCACCATAATTGATTGCTTTAGAAGCATCATTATGGGTTAGGAAGCCATAAATTAAACCCGAAGCAAAGCTGTCTCCACCTCCCACTCGATCCAAAATCTCCAATTCAGCTCTGTGAATAGCCTCATAGAAAGTTCCACCATGCCAGCAAATAGCTCCCCAATCATTTACCGTAGCAGTCTTCACTGTTCGCAAAGTCGTTGCAGTTGCTTGAAAATTAGGAAAAGTAGAAACAGCTTTTTCTATCATCGCCTTAAACTTCTCTACATTGATTTGCGAAATGTTTTCATCAAGTCCTTCCACCTCGAAGCCTAGACAAGCCGTAAAGTCCTCTTCATTACCTATCATCACATCAACATACTGAGCAATTTCTCGATTAATTTCCTGAGCCTTCTTTTGTCCTCCTATTGAATCCCAAAGAGATGGGCGATAATTCAAATCGTAAGATACAATGGTGCCGTATTTTTGCGCTACTTCCACAGCTTCAATAACAACTCCTGGTGTTGTTTCAGAAAGCGCTGCATAGATACCTCCTGTATGAAACCACCGAACCCCTGCTTTGCCAAAGATTTCCTCCCAATCTATATCTCCCTTCTTTAGTTGCGAAGCTGCGGTGTAACCTCGATCAGGAACTCCTACCGCGCCGCGTATACCAAAGCCACGTTCCGTAAAATTCAAACCATTTCGAATAGTTCTCCCAATACCATCATAGGGATACCATTTAATTAAGTCGGTGCAAACTCCACCCTGCATAATCAAGTCTTCAATCAAATGCCCTACTTCATTATCAGCGAAGGCTGTTACAACGCCTGTTTTGAGACCAAAACATTTACGCAATCCGCGAGCAACATTATATTCGCCTCCACCTTCCCAAGCGCGAAATTCTCTAGCAGTTCGCACCCGTCCTTCTCCTGGATCAAGGCGAAGCATGATTTCTCCCAAAGAAACTAGATCAAATTTACATTCTGATGATTCTTTTATTTTTATAGCCATGTATTGTATTCGGTTTAGTGGTCTCTTTACTCTTAAATTTCCACGGATTTAAATTTTGCCATATCCCATGGTGTTTGCTGACAATCCTCCGCGATATGAGCAAATTCAGTAAGCTCAGCCTCTGTAAATAGAAGCCCTTCATGTTTAGCAGATAGCTGCGCAGCCTCAGCTTCAATCTGACCAGGAAGCAAACATTTTTCGTTACCCTGCCCAAGAATATCATTTAGTATTGCTCGCACATTCTCTGACTGGTTAAGCCCGCGCACATAGTCATGTGAATTAATTGCTTCGGGATGAATCACTTGGAAGAAAAAGGTGGAACCACTTTTACTCTCGCTTGTGGAAGCCACTCCACGTTGGGAAGGCAAACAACCTCCAGTGTAAGCAGAATATAGCTCGTCGACTAACCCAAGGCCATAGCCTTTATGCATACCGAACGGCAGCAGAGCTACAGCTTCATCAGGTTCAATAGTGGGATGACCATTCCTATCTACAGCACTATTCGGGGGAAGCTTTTTACTCTCTCTCTTAAATTGCTGCACCCTTCCCATAGCGACGGTAGAGGTAGCCCAGTCTACGACTATTGGGAAACCTACGGCATCTTGCGTGGGAAAAGCCCAGGAGTGAGGATTTGTTCCCATAGTTGGCCTCTTTCCGCCATAAGGAACAACTTCACTAGTTGCCGAAGTGCAGTTGGTATAAGCAATATATCCCTTCAAGGCCGCATCAATCACATAGCCACCTCCCCATAAATAATGTGTTGCATTCTCTACAGAGACGATACCAACTCCATATTGATCAGCTAGCTTGATACAAGTATCCATAGCCTTGTAAGCGACTGCAGGTCCAAGTTTTTTTTGAGAATCCCAAACTTCTGAGGCAAGGAACTTATTATCAATTTTCTTTATTTCTGCACCCGGCATCCATTTACCTGCTTTCGATCCAAACAGTTCATCTAGGTGAAGGGCTTTAATGGCATGGTGCGTTCGAATACCATAGTAAGCGGCGGTTGAACAAAACCTTGCTCCATCTGCGGCTTCATCACTTGTATAACCTCGGTGAATATAAGCTGCTTCTACAAGCTTATTATGCACCTCCTCCGGAACGACATAATAGGTCATCATTTTTAAAAAGAATTAGCCTGCGCTAGAGGTTCCCTTCCTTCTAGCACTGCTATCAAATTTTTTACTGCCATAGTTGCTTGCCGCTCGACGCTCTCCATGGTCCTGGACCCAATGTGAGGAGTAATTACAGCATTTTCCACTTTTAAAAGTGGATGATCTGTCGGAGGTGGCTCCGCATCTAAGACATCTGCGCCATAGCCTAGAAGCTTTCCCGAGTTGAGGGCCTCCACCATCGCACTTGTTTCCACTATTTCACCACGCGCACAATTAAGCACGACCGAGCCATCTTTGAAGAGTTTAAGCCTATTTGAATTGATCATACCACGCGTCTCCTCTGTAAGCTTTGTATGAATACTCAAAATATCAGAGCGCTTGATTAATTCATCTATGCTTCCCATTTTTTCAATTCCTTGTTTTTGTGTAAATTCTTCGGGCCAATACGCACCAAAACCCAAGACTTTCATACCAAACGCTTTGGCTCGAATTGCCACTTCCCTTCCTATGCGTCCAAGACCTACTAAACCCATGGTTTTCCCCATCACCTCATGGCCAGTCATACGCTTCCATCTGCCTTCACTTACATAATTCGCTTCTGTTACAATTTTCCGGTAAACCGCAAAAAGTAACCCGAAGGTGTGTTCCGCTACAGTCGTATGATTAACACCTGGACAAAAGGTAACTGGCACCTTCAAGTCTGTGGCCGCATCCACATCAACTTTATCAAGACCTATGCCGTACTTGGAAATCAACTTAATTTTAGGGAGACTTTTTTCCAGAACACTGCGAGTAATAGCATCATCACCACAGAGAAACGCATCATAGTCCCCTGCAAGTTCTAACATTTTTTCCTCCGACAAAGGCCCCCGTTCTCGGTGAATCTCATATCCTTTAGATTCTAATAATTCGTGATGGGGACCAGGAGTATCTTGAAAAGATGTCGTAGTTAATAAAATTTTCATCTCTATCTAAACCCTTCTTGATTCAACTTCTATGAGATCACCCGAGTTCAATACATCTCAAGCACCCCTTAGTCGCTTAGGTGGAATAGAACAAACCTCACAATCACACACCTGTTAGATTTTTCTTTAAAGTGCCATAGGTGTTGAAAGCTGTAAAGGATTTAATAGATTCCCCGCAAGGGTTCAGGCGCTCATTTCAGCATGAGAAAGCTCAAGCTCCTTGCTAATAGTAAATTTGATAATAGTCCCCTGGCCTACCTTGCTCTGAGCAACCCATACTCTACCTTGGTGCTGTTTTACCAGCGTCTCAACAATCGCCAAACCCGCACCAGAACCTTTTATTTTGTTATTATTATGAGCCTTTTTGAATAGAGCAAAGACCTTTTGCTGCATCTCAGGCTCTATACCTATACCATTATCTATCACAGAAAAGAGATAATATTTTAAATCATCTTCATATTTAATAAGAATTTGAGGCCTATCTTTATCACAATACTTAATAGCATTCGCTATGAGGTTTTGAAACAAGATGAGAATAGAAGTCTCATGACATGTGATATGAGGTATTTCCTGCACCTCAATCACGGCACCAGAGTCTTTGATTTGCTTTTCTAATAGTGTTTTAGCTTCGGCAATAAGTCCTGAAAGATCGCAATTGGAAAAGACAATATCCCTACGAGCTCTTCGAGATAGGGTGAGAAGATATATACGCACCGAAAGATTTCCAGGACGCATCTACTTTTTTGCGAACTTTAACTACCTCCGAGCAAAAGAAAAAAATAGAACAGGAGGTGGATGAACTAATCCAAGAATCATCCAAGCCAGCGGAAGCCGCCAATACTAAAAGAACTGATCTCAAGAGAGATATCTATCTAGCTGAAGACTTAGCGATGCGAGAGATTGAACAAGAATTTGAAGTTAAAACGAATAGACAGGTTGCGTTCGGCTCCATGGATGCAGGTATCGACGGCATGTTTGCCAAGAACGGAAAAGGTTATGGAATCGAAGTGAAATTTGTCTGTAATACCCTCTCCAGAAATGTTATCAATCAGGCTGCAGGAATAGGAAATCAGCTATTTGAAAGGTATGGATGGAAGAACTTTGATATGATTATCGCAGTTGTCCTCGACAATCAGAATCCAGTAGAGGTCCAAAAGCAGAGGAACCAAATACAGGAACTAGTTAATGAAAAAGGTGATGGCTATCATTGTCGAGTTTACGAGTATGGCGAGCTTCTCAAAAAATGCGGCATCGATAAAAATGGATATAGATCTTTCAAAGTCTATAGAAGAATTAGAAGGAGATGATTGGGGTCCACCTGATTTTGATTCTCATGTTGTTAGCACGTGCCATGAGTTACGTAAAAAGCCAATCAAAGATTTTGAGATAGAAGAACTGCGATTCATGATATTACAGAACGTAGGATCTGAATATTTAGCTCCATTAGCTTGCGTAGACCACGACCCTATAGACCAGTGGGCACCCGTGCATGATTATTTAGTCTACTATAGCTTATGCCTACACATCGGACCAGAGAACGAAGAAGGAGCAGATTTGTTTTATGTAGATATTGCGACTCCACAGGCCATAAAACACTTTCAGTTGGGCAAAACCGTTTCGGATAAAAGCATTATTTTGAATCCCTATTCATGGCCGGAGGTATTAACCAGAGTAAAGAGAATGATTAATCATGTTTCGGGCGTGTCCTGGCAGCAAGTGGCAGAGGAATTAGACAAAAGTTTTAGTTGGGAATTTAGTGGTTATCCGTCATAAAGATACAGAACAAGCCAGTTGAGCTAATCTGCAAAACGCGTTGCGTTTTTTGATTAGCTTTTAGATCGCCTCCTACCCTATAATATTTAAAACACCGTGAGCAGTTAGCTCACTTCTAACGATATGAATACAGAAGAGGAAGATCAGTCAGCACATGTAGCCGGCTTCATCACGTTTTCCGGATCAATTCCAGAATTGAGAGCGATGATCCGTGATGCTGGTCTCACACCTTCGAAGGCAGATTCGCACCATATTCACATTGAAGAGTTTTCTCACGTCATGCTGAGAGAGTACTCGAAGTTTGAGTATATGATCGAAGCAGATGCAGATACACCAGATGAGATGGTTGAAGATATGAAGAGATTCTCTTCAGCGCTATCTGCTGAAAGAATTGGATACAACTATGAAATCTATGATTCTTCAAATGAGCTAGTTTGCCAGAAGGAGGAGAAGTTTTGAATCATATCAAGGCAGAGCTCACAATGGCTACTCATCGCTTCGCTCTTCGCAGCCACGTGAGTCTTTGACGTTAACCATACGAGAAAGTACGCGCATGGACGAAATTGAAAAAATTATAAGTCGATATAATGAAGAATATGTAGGCAAGAGCCTAGAATCGTTAGATGATATAAATAGGTTCACTGGTACTTTCGTAAAGGATGTAGCAGAGATTTATGATTGCATCACGAGAATGCGAAACATCGATCGCAACCCAACTGGATTCAATCTAGACGATGCTCCTATTTTGGGGCTGTTAACCAGAATATGGAAACTACTCAAAGAAATCGTTATCTACTACGAAAAAGATAACGCTGAAATCATAAGTATATTAGAAAGACCACTGATAGAAGCGGCAGTTACGGCTGAATATTTACTAATGAGCGATTCTGCTGTTATTAAAGACTATAGAAAATGCTCATATAAAGATCGATTAAGAATACTCCGAGAATTAAAAGAAGGTTCTAGGTTTTTCGAAACAAAGGCCGGAAAACGGTTGCTCAAATCAGTTCAAGAGAAAATGGATTTAGAAGGTTTCTCTGAAGACGACTTCAAGAAACAAAAGAAAAATCGATGGAAGCTTCAAGGAAAAACTTTCTTCGACATATTCGGAGAGGTTACAGACGAAGACCTTTACAAGTACACTTATGGCATGATGTCTGAGTCTATTCATGGATCTTGGAACGAATCTATGGATTGGTGCCTCCAAAAAAACGAAGATTCAACATTCACAGTTTATCCGTTCTATCATGGAGCTGATGTTAGATATATATGCCCAACACTAAAGTTTTGCAATGAGTCATACAGACTTTGACTAAAACGAATTGATTGCGAGGATGAGAACATGGTCAATGTCCTCAATTGGATTGAAAGAGTTAATACGAGAATATTTATGATTTTTGACCAAAAATACGATGGGCCAAATGGCTAACAAAGCCAGCCAGAGGGACCAAAAAACCGCCGCGTCGCTCTGGTTTTTCGGCCCCTGCTGGCAGCGTTCGGGGATAAAATATGAAAGCTGATCAGCGCATATTTGGTGAAATCTATGATGAAAGCAAATCTCATCGTATAACATTAGTATATGATGAAACATCACGTGGCGGGTATGATTTCCTTAGGATAGACTGGCATACCCTAAGAGACAATGAATGGCGTATTCATCATACATTATCGCAGGATGCCTTCTCAAAGAATTCCAATGAACAAATATGGGTTAGTGACATTCATAGTTTTGATCCTGAGACCGCTAACTGTATTCTGAAAATTGCAGAGGGAGAAAAACAATTAGATGTAGGACATATTTCGTATATCTATTCTTGGAGAATTTGGGATATTAAAGATAACAAAGAAGTAAAGCTAATTAAGGTGTGCGAGAACATATGGGAGGGACCCATACTATTAGAAAAAGTAGAGCACACCGAACATGCCAGTTGACAAAATGGCTCATACTCCGCGCTGTGATTTATCAGTATGAAAGATGAACTTCAACCCGTGAGATTTATCTGATATTATCAGAGCCATTTCTCACTTTTACGTTCGGTAGAAGAATAGAAAATTATGAAAATTAAACTCGCAGCAGTCGGCATGTTTTTTTTGTCGTTATCGTGTTTTGCTCAAAGTGAGGCTATCAAGACAGAGGACGCGGACGCGAAAATTATTGCGGAAGTGCTCGGACAGAAGATCACCGCTGCCGAAAAGGACAATCTCCAGGGGTTGATCTTTGGAGCTCTATTACAGGAGTTTGCGAAGGAAAATAAGATCGAGCCCACAGAGGCGGAACTGGACGCCTTCATCGTGCAGACCCAGAAGCAAGAGAAGCGAAATCAAGTAGAATTCGAAGCAGATCGGGAAAGACTGCGGCGAGAGCTGAGGTCTACCGACCTCTCGGATGAAGAGCGGGAGGATAAGGAATCTCAACTCCAGACGGTTGAGAGCATTCTGAAGGCCAATCGCGAGACAAAAAGAATGACGAAAGGGATGGAAGCAGAGATGCACTCCATGATGTGCCAAATGGCGCAACAGTTTGTCAACTCGTGGAAGATCAACAAGGCCCTATACGAAGAATACGGAGGTCGAATCATCTTTCAGCAGGCTGGAGTTGAGCCACTGGATGCATATCGGGATTTTCTGAGGAAGAAGGAGGAGCAGGGAGCATTTCAGATCCTCGATGAGAGCCACAGGGCACAGTTCTGGAATTACTTTACGAATGACAACATGCATACTTTCTACGACAAAAACGACGGAGCGAAATTTATACATACCCCTTGGTGGATGGTGGACAAATCACCAGAAGAATAAAATCACCGAACAAGACAGTGGTGGCAACGGCTAAGGCCGTGCCACACTTCGAAGTTCGCTAATAAAATGGCCCTGATCTTTAAATTGGAATGCGATAAGTGTGATTTCACCGTAGGTCCTACTGGTGGAGGACACCTTTACGTTACTCTAGATGATGGAAGCCGTAAGCCTTTACCTCATCCGGCTGAATTTTCGACAGCATTAGATGCAACTGGTAAAGAGTTACCAGAGTTACAGAAGGAAAAGCGAATTGGCAGTGAACTCCAGTATCTTTGTTTAGCATGTGGCCATGATTTATATCTCGATCCGAGCAAAGATGTTTTAGTTTGTCCTGTTTGTACGTCTGATAACCTCATCGACATGCAGAAAGTTAAAAAGAAAGCCTGCCCAAAATGTAAGGAAGGCCATCTAAGGCAAGAACACATAGGTATTTCATGAATGTAATAAAAGCGAACAATCCGATACATCGAATTCACTCCCTGCGGTCGTTCTTGGCTGATCGGTGACGTTAGTCAGAATAAATGAAATCAATCATACCATCCAAGGAAGAGTGTTTCTACATCCTCGAAATGTTGGAGTCCTCACTGATTGATTTCAGCTACACTCATCCTTGGGCTGACCGAATAATCGGATTGATTGACATACCCCCATCTTGGCTCTGCGACGTCTCTACAAAAAAATACACTGGAGACCAAAAGAAAGCATTTAGGGAATATGTCTTCAGTGAGCCATTTGAAGAAACACCAGTTGATATTGATAAATTCCACGTCGGGTGTCTTTGGATTAGATACGAAAGAAGAGAATTGTCTTGGGCTTCCTTCCTTCAACTGTCAGGCGAGTATCTCGACGCTGCGGGGGGAGACTGGGATTGCGAAACCCCATACCACTACCTCAATACTATTGAAGATGCCTATTTCAGCTACGAATCCGAGGAGCGCACAAAGGCATTATATCTTAAAGATCATGATGTGTTGCCATGGGCGAATCTAGCAAAACAGAAACTCGAACCTTTTTTAGAAACACGAATGACTAACAAGGCAGGATAGGCAACGCCTTTGGCGCGCCTACCTTTGACGTTCGGGCAATAGAATATTTCAAGAATGAATCCTGATTTAAATTTCTTTTTTATGCTATTGATTAGTTCGGTATTCATTTTCTTCAGTTACAGAATTATCAAAAGGCACATGCTCAATATTGAGCTAGATAAACATCTAAATGATAAAAATTATGTAGTTCATGAGATTACTTCTTATGTGTGTCTGAGAGACGAAGATGTCCCAAAAAGTTTATTAGATTTTTACTATTCTCAGTATCCCAGAATTATGAGATGGCACAGCCAGTGGCACATGATATACAGAGTAACGATATTAGATAGTAATTCGTCACCAGAATATAGGTGGTATTATCTTGATTCTAGAGCTTCAAAGCATAATCGTATTAAAGAATTAAAACCCGAACCTGGCAGTTGACCTAATCGCGTACCCTAGCGGGTTCGCTCCAGGTCACTTTTACGTTCGCTGAATAAATATGAGTTTGATCTTAGATTGGCTGACCCTGAGCTCGAAAGTGATCGATTCGCTTGAGGAAGCGTTAAGAAGCTACGAACCTGATCAAGTCGAACTCAACGCTATCGCTTGGCAGATCGCGGAACTAAAGAAGGTAAATGAAAAAGTTAAAAAAGATGGATTCTTCGACTCAAGTTACACCGAAGCTTACCTGATCAAAGCTACATCTCGGGAACATCTGAATATTCAAACCGCGATATTAGAAGAATTAGGCTACCTATTCGATATAGCTCAAAGAGCTGTTCGATTAGGCCCCTCGAAGGCAAATGACATTCTTAAGATTAAACAGAGCGAACAAGGCGGTGAGCTCAATTCCGAGAGGCTGCGCTCCTCGTCTTGAGCTACCTTAGCGTTCGCTGAAATGAAAAAACCTCCCACAGAGATAGATGGAGCTAAGGTTATTGAGTGGGCCTGGTCTGGAGATACCCCATTTGGCCTAGTGCCAGGAGCTGAACCCCCTGAGATATATGGATTGGCGATAGCTACCTACGACAACCAATCATACTACCGTTTTTCGTGCGATAGCGATTGGCATACTACTCAAGACAGTGTGTATGACTCTATTGAAAAAGCTAAGTCCTTGTTACCTAAGCAGTATTGCGATGTTGAAGCATTCTGGAGAAAATCATAAAATATTAGCGAACAAACACGTAGTGCCAATTCACTCCCTGCGGTCGTTCTTGGCACACGCTTAACGTTCGACAGAAATTTATGAAAAAGAAACTAACTCTACTCGCACTTGCTCTCATACCTACTGCTTGCCTACTCGGAAAGACCATATCCCTCGATGGAGGGAGTGTAGCATTCGATGCACCGGATGAATTCACTCCAGTGCCTCAAGAGATAATTGACATAAAGTATCCCTCTTCGAGAGCCCCGAAGTATGTGATTGGGAATAAGTCTGCAGCTACGACGATTGCCTATGATATTAAACCGCACTCAATTCCTCAGCACAAAATTGAGGAAGCTAGAAAGTCATTCAGAGATTTGTTTCCTCGCATAATTCCAGGACTTCAGTGGAAAGAGAATAAAGTAATCACACTAGCAGGACAAAAGTGGGGATACATGGAAATGACATCGACTGCTATCGATACGAATATTTACAATATCATGCTCTTTACAGGATACAAAGGTAAGATGTTGGTCTTCAATTTCAACTCAATAAGAGAGGAGTTCCCGAAATACGAAAAAGCCCTCAGGGATTCTCTAAATTCGATTGAAATCAAATAGTCGAACAAGACGTGTGAGGCAACGAGCGCAAGCGTTCGTCGAAATATTAAATGGCATTACAAGTTTATATTTCAGATCCTAAAGGTGGACTTGAGAAACATCAGATCTTACCTGAGCTATCTCATGAACAACATCAAGAGTTATTTTCAAACTCAAAGATGAGTATTCAGACATATCTTATTCCCACCAGGAGCTAGAAGCTCTTGTTTCAGAGATAGAACATGCAACTATGAATTTCGATATGACATCACCCGTAAAAGCGTTTTTGAGCCCTTTTCATTCATTATCTGTTATTGCTCTGACTAGGGAGAAGAATATAGTATTAATCTCAGATTAAATTAGAGACGAACATGACAGTTTACCAAATACGTTTACCCTAGCGGGTTTCGCTTTTGGTGACTTCGACATTCTGCAAAAAAGTCATCGACCATGAAAAATCTCGAATATTTAAACACAGAGAGTAAACAAACCTTGCGAGAAGGAATATCCGAGTTGCGGCATGCCGAAGGCGCCGGAACTTCTGAATGACATGGATGCCCACGATGCAATCCATGTGCTTTTCGGCTGCCCAACGAACTTGGCAGGTGAGATCGTTGCACATATTTGGACTGCTTTCGGAACGACCGTATCAATAAAGGATATGCGCCGGGTCAACCAACACCGCGATCACAGGCAAGTATTGGAACAGATTGGGCATCGAAAATTATTTCTTACATGGATTCGCAGTCTGCCGCGAATCCTCAAGGTGATCATCCGCACAAAGAAGATGAAGTCGCGTTGGCCTGTGGAAGAGGTTGATGCATTCGCTGACCGACCTCTCGACGAATTGCGAAAGGAATTCTCGATCAGGCTCATTCCTTTCGATCCAGGGGAAGGCGGATCAGGAGGTGCAGCACTCCGAAACTTGAATCGTAAGACAGAACAAGGCAGTGGACTCAACGCGCTGCCGCGCGTGAGTCACTTTTAAAGTTCGCCACAAAATGAACCATTTTCTACTACCTGTCCTTATCGTCATATCGGTCTTCACTGGAGTTTGTTGTGCCGAAGGCTTAGCCCCAACAAATCTCACTGTGATAGTTTGTGATTCTACCAACAAGGTTTTGGATACTGTTATTGTTCCGGACGACAAGAAGTCCAGATCAGTGAAATTTACTCTACCTGAGGGAACAGACGAGATTCGAGTTTTCGCACTCGGAAAGCGTCAGCACAAAGACATGCAGACAGGCTACTATATCACCGGCCGACCTGATGATAAGAAGTGGATGGGGTTGGGCTACGTCGAGGCGCATGTCGAGAAAGGCGTTTTGACCGGAATCGATGGTAACGGATTCGGACAGATCAAAATTGACAAGAATCTCAAGAAGCAAGTCTTGACCGACATCAAAGTTGGGACGACGGCCACGATCACAACCGTAATAATCAATGGCGAACAAGGCAGTGGTGGCAACGGCTAACGCCGCGCCACACTTTGACCTTAAATGTCCACTCAGGAATAGACTATAAGCCAAGATAAAGTAATAAAAATACTTGCAATAGCAAATATAATCTCTCTGCCTGTTGTTGTAGTTCTGAGTTTCTATCTTGATTCTTCTTTGCCGCCATTACTTGTAGACTTCTTGGAGCAAGAAATGGAACGAGAAAATACCAATGTAGAATTGGTAGTTAGTTTTCTTACAATTCCGGTTTTATTAGTTCATCTTGTAGCACTATTCGGAGTTCTGCTATTCAAACAGTGAGCACGTATTCCTCTACTATTTACAAGCATACTATTTTATGTGCTTACTCCTTTTTTAGGGCCCTACGTGGATCACGGTATTTCGGCGACATTAGATAGTTTATCTTCGTTTATGCTGGGGGCGCTGTTAGTGCTATTGTTTTTCGGAGAATCAACATTTAACAAGTTAAGCTAGCAGGACGCCGCAAGCGGCGCCTCTGCTTAAAGCGTTATCTGATAAATGTCATATATCCTGACAAAACAAAGAAATGCCAACGTCAAAGCTGCATTTGAAAAATATGCTTTGTATTTAAAAGAAAATGAAAGGTCATTCCCCAAGGGTGCATATGAACTTGCTACTAGTGATTGGTGGTTTAATTTTAATAATCACAGATGTCCACATGACTCTTGGTTAGAGAAATTTGAGATTATGGAACACAGCCAAGGCGAGAGGAATGAGATAAGGTGGTCAAACATCGTTATTACTCTACTAGGCGCTTATCATGACTCTCTGCTTACCATTGAATATTCAGCAGTTTGCAATTATAGACTAGAGTGTGATTCAGGACATGGAGATTGGCTTTTTGACCAGTTTCTGTGTTCGGATGATGGCGATGTCATACATGAAATTGAGTGGTCTAGATCTCACTGGATAATTCACTGCAAAGATATTGAGTTTAGCTATAAGAAAATTTAAGATAATAAGTCAGTTCACCAAATGCGCTTACCCTGGCGGGTTTCGCTTTTGGTGACTTCAAGCTTAGAGTAATATAAAAACATGAGTTATTTCATGACAGCGATTGGTGAAAAACCAATTATTGAAGGAATTGAAACTAAATCAATTGACGATTCTCAGGATTATCTTAAAAACTTAAAGCCTTATTTTTCTGAAACGTATCAGGATGAAAGAGTATGGGTCTTAGAGTACTTCGATAAAGATTATAATGATTTTATTTCACTCTCTGAAAGCACATTTCATGAAACACAAGACTTTGAAGCAACACTTTTATATAAAACCGTAAAGTCTCTGGAACAGAATCAAAACTCTTTCCACATTTGGTGGGCTAGCAACAACTCTCACACCGATGTAGAAGAAGTCAGTACTTTTGAAGAAGCAATTGAACTAATCAAAGAGCAAATTAACAGAGCTGAAGAAATCGGTATAAGGGCAACTCTAACAAACGGATCAACCTAATAGCATCCATTCGCTACGCTCATTCCAGCTATAGGTTATCTAGGACGTTAGGTCAAAAAAAGGAAAATATATGATTAAATTTAAAGACTTTGTTCCAAAAGAAGTAACTAAAGCTGGATTCTTTAGCTCAGCAAGATTGGAAGAATTAAATGATTCTTTAAAAAGAGCTAATATTTGGATTGAAAATCAAAACATAAACGTTCTTAACATAGAAACTGTTGTTTTACCAAATATTCATAGGTCATCAGAAGAAGGATCTACTGACACAGATATTACAACTTCTGGGGACATGTCATCAAATTGGCATCAATTTATTAGGGTTTGGTACAAGTAAAGCACTAAAAACGACCTAACAATTAGATCAACCTAATAGCTTCCACTCGCTGCGCTCGCTCCAGCTATAGGTTATCTAGGACGTTCTGTGAAAAAAGAATTACCAGATAGAGTTATTAGTCACCTTAACAGAGGCGATCCCGCCAAAGAAAAATCATCCCTTTCTTCTCAGATACTACTCATATGAAAATTAACGGGACAGCAATGCTTCGCAAGTAACAGTAAATCCACGAACTCCCGTTTCCATATCTATGATAATCTTTAAGATGTAATTAGCATCCGAAATAACTTTGTGGGTGTGAGCAACCCATTTAGCAGAATCATTCAGCCTATTAATGACCAGGTAGCTTGTAGCTGCTACGGCTAATAGGATGGCCATCATGGCAGTATAACCGGTGACTATTTGGTGCTGTAATTTCACTATTAGTGACTCATGAGATATTATTTGGTCCTATTGCCAACCAAGACCCTGCATATACTTCGGTTGTGATTGAGTAACATAAAGCAGAGAGAAGGCTTTTTTAGAAATAAGAAAGGGCTGAAACTATTCTAGTTATCAAACCACTGTTTTGCGCGAATCGCCAAAATCAAAAGCCCCGCTATCACTAAGCTCCAGAATAAGGTTTTTCCGAACAACGATTTAAGCTCACTACCTACTTTTAAAAAATCATCTGCCAAACGGCCTACATTTCCACCCTTTTTAGAAAAGAAATGCAAGACTCTCCATGACATCCAGATCAAGATCCCAAGTATGAGAATTATTTTAATGAGAAGCCCCATCAGCACACTCTTTATAAACTCTGAATGAGCTCTTAGTCAACGCAGTCACGTCTTAATCATATGGCTTCTCTCCTCTCCCTCTATTAATTCATGACCTTATTGCACGTTTACTTGGCACGAATAGGGCTCTGTTGCAGACTACTGAAATGCCCTCAACAAGTTCGCCCAGTAATGCTGTCATCAGCGCTGCAGACATTTCGTTGCAATATGGATTACAAGTCATCTTCAAAAGAGCCACTTTAGCTATCTATGAGGGAAATCGTGTGGGTCTCGTGGGACGAAATGGGTCTGGCAAATCCACCTTTCTTAAAATTTGCGCAGACGTTTTGTCTCCAGACAGTGGCACTATAGCGCGTCGTAACCAGCTCATTACTGGATACCTGCCTCAAAACTTCGAATTAGACCCTAAACTGAATATCCTTGGAAATATTCGAGCAGGCGCTCACCACATCCTAAGCCTGATTCAAGAATTTGAGGAGCCCAACACCAGCACGGAACGCTCAGCAAAACTTCAACAAATGATCGAGCACTTTGATGGCTGGAATTTAGAGAGCCGCATTAAGCTCATTACCTCAAACCTCAACACACCTCCATTGGAAAATGGTATAGACAAACTTTCCGGAGGTGAGAAACGCCGAGTAGCTTTTGCCAGATCTCTGGTAGCTCAACCTGATTTGCTCATCCTCGATGAGCCCACCAACCATTTAGATACTGATACCATTCTCTGGCTTGAAACTTTTCTCTCACGCTACCCAGGCACTATTTTATTTGTTACCCATGACCGAGCTTTCTTGGATCAAGTTGCCACCCACATAGCTGAATTACATCAAGGCATCTTCTATTCACACGAAGGTTCCTACCAAGACTACTTGGAAAACAAGGCACAACGCCTAGCCCATGAAGAAAACGTTGAACAAAAACGCCAGAGCTTCATCCGGCGGGAACTGGACTGGGTTCGGCGAGGCCCCAAAGCTCGCACCACCAAAGCAAAGGCTCGCTTAGATCGCTTTGCAGATGCTACGAGTACGGCAGCTCCTGAAAAAGAACTCGACATGGAGCTCATCATTCCACCCCCTCCACGCTTGTCTAACCGCATTATTGAAGCCCAGCAAATCAGTAAGTCATTTAACCAGGGCAGTCCTCTTTTCCAAGATTTGAATATCAATCTAGACCCTGGAACTCGCCTAGGCATTGTAGGGCGAAATGGTTTGGGGAAAACCACCCTGCTTAAGATTCTTCTCAAACAGCTTGAGCCAGACACTGGTAAAGTAGAACACGGAGCTAGCACCGAGATCAATTATGTTGACCAAACCAGACTCCTTCTCAACGAAGATAAAACCATTTTAGAGGAAGTGGCGGGTGCATCTGAATTTGTGACCATCGGACAGGACCGCGTCCATGTTAGGACCTATCTGCATCGCTTCCTTTTCACAGATGAAAGAATCAATATGACCATTCGCTATCTTTCTGGAGGCGAAAAAAACCGTATTCTCCTCGCAAAAATATTAAGAAGAGGCGGGAACGTACTGGTTTTGGATGAGCCCACCAACGACCTAGATTTAGCAACTTTGCGAGTACTTGAAGAAGCCTTACTGGCCTTTAAAGGCGTCGTTCTGCTTGTCAGTCACGACCGAACTTTTCTTAACCGTATCTGCACAGGAATCGTTGCTTTTGAAGGTGAAGGAACTGTCGAATACTACTCAGGCAACTATGACTACTACCTTGAAAAGCGTATCACACCAAAAGGCTCCGAACCTCAACCGACTTCGAAACCATCTAAAAAAGGCTCTAACCAACAAGCCCCTCCCAAACTCAAGTGGAAAGAGCAACGCGAACTTGAGAGTATGGAGGAGAAGATAATGCAAGAAGAAGAGCGTTTTTCAAAAATTGAAAAACTATTTGCGGATCCTGAGTTTTATCAAAAACATGGCCATAAAGCCCAAGAACTAGAAGATGAGCTCAATCAAATACGCGAAAAAATCCAGGAACTTTACTCGCGCTGGGAAAAACTAGAAAAAATCAAATCAAACTATGAAGCCCATCTTGAAGAGAAATAGGCTTCGTCCGCAAAGCTTATCCTTGCCATAGAAATCAGGTGTGCTAAATGCTTTGAGGTTAAGAGCAAAACATCAAACACTTTGAAGCCTATAGAGAAATAACCCCTTTTTCTTTATTGTATGAAAGAACCACTAAAGATATGAGCGAAACAGCAACCGAAAAGAAAACATCTGAATTCAACAAGAACAATCCCTTCTTGGCTAAGATCCTCAGCAAAAGGAACCTCAACAAAGAGGGCTCTAGCAAGGAAACATTACACTTTGAAATAAGCCTCAAGGGTAGTGGTTTAGACTACCGCCCTGGTTACTCCCTAGGTATCTTCGCTCAAAACGACCCGCAACTCGTAGATGACCTTATACAACGCCTCAGCTTAGATCCAGAGACTCCTATTCAACAAAAGGACGGAACTAGCAAGCCGCTGCAGCAGGTCATGATGAGTGACATCACTCTTAACCGCGCTTCAAGAAAATTCGTTAAAGGCATCGTTGAAAAGCTACAAGAGCCTAAGAAAGCTGAATTTGAAGCACTCATTGCTGACAACGAAAAACTCGACACCTATCTCTTCACCAGAGACTACTTGGACATTTTAAATGAGCTGCCAGAACTTTCTCTGACTGCAGATGAGTTTGTAGGTCTTACCGTTAAAGCAAACCCACGCCTTTATTCTATAGCTTCCAGTCTAGACAAGCACCCTGAGGAGGTTCACTTAACCATTGCCACAGTTCGTTACAATACACATGGACGAGATAAAAAAGGTCTAGCATCCGGTTGGCTGGCTGACCACCAGGCCGTAGGCGAAAGTAACCTACCCGTTTTCATGACTCCTAATAAACATTTCAAAATTCCAGAAGACCCTACGGCAGATATCATCATGGTTGGACCTGGAACCGGGATTGCACCTTTTCGAGCATTTTTAGAGCAACGTGAAATAGATCAAGCTACCGGCCGCAACTGGCTATTCTTTGGCGACCAACACAAAGCAACCGACTTCCTCTATGAAGAGGAGTTTATCGCATGGCAAAAATCAGGCCTCCTGACCAAGCTCGATCTAGCCTTCTCGCGTGACCAAGAGCACAAAATTTATGTTCAGGACCGCATGAGAGAAAATGCCAAGGAAATTTGGGAATGGATTCAAAAGGGCGCTTCCTTTTACGTCTGTGGTGATGCAAAACGCATGGCAAAAGATGTAGAACAAGCATTGATCGACATGGCTGCCGAATTTGGTGCTATGTCGCCCGAGGATGCTAAAACCTATATTGTAAAAAAACTGGGACGCGAAGAGAGACGTTACCATAAGGACGTTTATTAGAAGCCATAAATGTGGAGAGCTTGAGGCAGTAAAAATCACCTTATATCTCCTCCCCTGTATACTGTGCTAGGTATTGCCGGATTAGTGATTTTAGGCAGATAGTAATTACCTAGCATTAGCACTGGTACTTGGCTAAAAGTCCGCTATAATTTATTCTAGCAATATGGCTGTAAGAAAGAGAACCACACGTAGAGCTCCCACCCGTAAGAGCCGCAAGAGCAATACGCGTCGCAAGAAGTCCAGCTCTCACAATGGTCTTTTTATCTTTGCCATATTACTTATCGCTATTGGCTGGGGTCTAAGCATATACCTCTACTTACAGAATCAGGAATTACAACAACCAGAAATTGCTCAAGCAGCAGATTCATCAACGCCACCTGAAGTATTAGAAATGAAAGCTCGGGAATTGAAAAGCAAACACCCTGATGCGGAAATCTTCGAGATCTACGAAAACACAGAAAAAAAAAACTAATTCCCGCTCCCAAGGAGCCACAAACTACTCTTACGCCCGCAGAACCTGAAACAGAGCCAGAACCTCTTAAACAAGTTCAACAATCCCCGCCGTCACCCGAAAGAAAGCCAGAAACTACACAGCCAGAGACCTTGGCCCGCAAAGCACTTCCAATAGCTACCGAAACTCCCAAAGATGCTTTAGACTTTGCCGCTTGGCAAATCCAGCTGGAGCGCCGCCATTTTTCCTCGGGCACTATCGATGGCCTTTTCGGCATGCGCTCAAAACGTGCGGTTTATCAATTCCAACGCCATATGGAGCTACCCATCACTCATGAACTAGATATTGAAACGCGGCTACAACTTGGCAAGCCTCACAATCCCTTCACTGACTACACAATCACAAATGAAGATTTGTTGCTAGTTCAACCCACTCCTAAACTCTGGCGGGAAAAGGCTCAAGCTTCTTTCCTCGGCTACAATACCACATGGGAAATGCTTTCAGAAAAATTTCACACAACCGAGAGGTTTTTAAAAAAACTCAATCCTACAGTCAACATGCTTTCAGAAGGAAGTTCCATCACAGTTCCTAACCTTAAGCCAGACTTACCTTTACCTAAAGTCTCCCGCATTGAGATTATCTTAAACCAGACTACCCTACTTGCTTACGATGCAAACGGACGAGTGGTCTGCTGCTTCCCGTGCTCTATAGCTCGAAATAAAAACAAGCGACCTAATGGCCGCCTGGAAGTTATTAATTTTGCATTGAACCCAAACTATACTTTCAATCCTGAGACACTCACTACGATTGCCGAACAAGAGGGCATTACCTCAAAAATGATCATCCCCCCCGGCCCCAATAATCCTGTGGGCCTTGCCTGGATTGGCTTATCATTACCAGGGTACGGTATCCATGGAACCCCCGATCCACGTTCCATTTCCCGCACTGGATCATCAGGTTGTTTCCGCTTAGCTAACTGGAACGCTAAAAAGCTTCTTCACATGATCTCTAGAGGCGTACCTGTAAGTGTCATCGAGTGACCATTAGTATGTGCACACATTATTAAACGCGCTTACTTCATTTTTCCTATTGCATAGGATTAAGAGCTATGCTTCTATCTTTAGCTCGTTGAATGACGGGCACTAGCACACCCCATCGTCTAGTGGCCTAGGACTCAGGGTTTTCATCCCTGCAACCGGGGTTCGAGTCCCCGTGGGGTGGCCATATGTCTTTCTTTCGGCTCTCCTCCAAAGGTTAACCTCTGAGATATGGCCCTTTCCTTTTATGGCTCTCCTCCAAAGATTGAGGACACGTAGTTGTTAATCATATTATTAGCTCTCACTCAACTTCTATGACTTCCTGCGGGGTAAAATCATCATAAATTCTTAATTAAATTATTTTCTGTCCGATAATATATCAATACATCATGATGTATTGATATATTTCTTGATATTTCTACCATTGAGGCGAGACTTTTTATACTCCTATGACACGAGAAAAAAGAATTGAAGCGCTCTATAAACTGCTCTCCGAAAGGATTGTCATCCTTGATGGAGCCATGGGCACAAACATACAGCCCCTTAAGCTAAAAGAGCAGGATTTCAGAGGAGAACGATTCAAGGATCACTTCAAGCCTCTACAGAACAACAATGACATTCTGGTTCTCACTAAACCCGATGCCATTTCTGACATCCACCGCCGTTTTCTTACCATAGGCAAAGGAGATATTGTTGAAACAAACACTTTCAATGGCACAACTATTGCCCAAAACGATTTCTTCGCTAGGGATCCAGAAGGCAGAAGGGATCAGGATTACTTCCAAAAAGTTATTGAAGATTCATCTATTCAAAAAGTTGTAGAGGACATGAATAGAGCAGCAGCTCTACTAGCTCGCCAAGCTGCGGACCAGGTCGCTGAAGAAACAGGCTCACCTCGTTTTGTGGCGGGTGCTATTGGACCCATGCCTGTATCTGCTAGCGCGGTGGTAGATCCTAACGATCCGGGCTTTCGTCCAATAAATTTTGATCAATTAGTCATTGCTTACAAACATCAAACCCATGCTCTGATTGATGGTGATGTTGATATCCTACTGGTAGAGACAATCTTTGATTCCCTAAATGCCAAAGCTGCCGGCTTTGCCATTGAAGAAGTATTCGAGGAGCTGGGGTTCCGGATTCCCGTTATGTTCTCGCTCACCTTAATTTCCAAGGGTGGAAGAAACCTTTCAAATCAAACCCCTGAAGCATTCTGGCATTCTATCCGCCATTTTAAACCTCTTGCCGTGGGCCTCAATTGCGCATTGGGTGCAGACGATATGAGACCTTATGCAGAGCGCCTTTCCAAGATCGCCAATTGCTATCTTTCAGTTTATTCAAACGCAGGACTACCTGACCCACTTTCGGAAACCGGCTTTAGCCACTCTGCCGACGAGATGAAGGAATTCATGGCTGACTACGCCAAGTCAGGATTCCTTAACATTGTCGGTGGCTGCTGCGGCACTACGCCCGAGCATATTGGTAAAATTAAAGAAGCCGTCGAACCCTATCCCCCGCGACAAATCCCAGAAAAAACTCCAGGGCTCCTACTCTCAGGCGAAGAGAGTTACACCCACGGAGCAAACTCAAACTTCCTCATGATCGGTGAACGAACCAATGTGGCTGGGTCGCCAAAATTCCGCAAACTTATCCAAGAGGATAAACTAGAAGAAGCACTCTCCATAGCTAGACAACAAGTAGAAAACGGGGCCAATGTCATCGACATCTGTTTTGATGACGGACTAATCGAAGGCAAGCCCATGATGACTCGCTTTCTCAACCTGCTGGCAGCTGAGCCAGATATCTCAAAAGTCCCTATCATGGTAGACTCCTCCAAATGGGAAATCCTAGAAGCTGGACTTAAATGCCTACAGGGCAAAGGTATCGTCAACTCTATTTCATTAAAGGAAGGGGAAGAAAAATTTCTTGAGCAAGCACGCCTGATCAAACGCTTCGGTGCCGCAGCAGTAGTCATGGCTTTTGATGAAAAAGGACAGGCTGACAATTTTGCGTCTAAGATCCGCATCTGTAAACGCGCCTATGACCTGCTTGTGCAAAAGGCAGACTTTGACCCAGAAGATATCATCTTTGATCCCAACGTATTAACTGTAGGAACAGGCATTGAGGCTCACAGTGATTACGCCGTTGATTTCATTAAAGCGGCAGAATGGATCAAACAAAACTTACCTTGTGCTCGCATCAGTGGTGGCATATCCAACATCTCCTTTAGCTTTAGAGGCAACAATGTCGTGCGCGAAGCCATGCACGCTGCTTTTCTCTATCATGGTATCTCAAAGGGCTTGGACATGGGCATTGTGAATCCAGGCATGCTTGAGGTTTACGAGGAGGTTCCAAAGGAGCTTCTTACCAAAGTAGAAGACGTGCTTCTCAACCGAAGCCCAGAAGCTACTGAAATCCTTGTTGATTACGCTGAACAATTCAAAGGCCAAGGAGGCAAAAAGAAAGAAGTCGACCTTAGCTGGAGAGAAGCACCTGTCGAAGAACGCCTTAAATATGCACTTCTCAAGGGTGTTACAGATTTCATTGATGCGGATACAGCCGAAGCACATGAGAAATATAATAAGCCCATCAAAGTCATCGAGGGTCCGCTCATGGACGGCATGAATGTTGTAGGCGACCTCTTCGGTGAAGGAAAAATGTTTCTACCGCAGGTTGTCAAAAGCGCCAGAGTCATGAAAAAGTCCGTAGCTTATCTTACCCCTTTCATGGAAGCAGAGAAGCAAGAAGGTGATGAACAAGGTATTTTCCTTATTGCCACAGTTAAAGGAGATGTTCATGACATTGGTAAGAATATTGTTGGCGTTGTCCTAGCCTGTAACAATTACAAAGTTATTGATCTCGGAGTGATGGTCCCTTGCGAAGATATCCTCAAGGCTGCTAAGGAACACCGTGCCGATATCATTGGCTTGTCAGGACTCATCACACCTTCACTCGATGAGATGATGCATGTAGCCAGCGAAATGGAGCGACTCCATTTCCAAACACCTTTACTCATCGGGGGAGCCACCACAAGCGCTGCCCACACCGCCATCAAAATCGCTCCAAATTATTCAAAACTAGTCAGTCATGTTATTGATGCTTCACGCGTGGTTGGAGTCGTAGGTAAACTTCTTAATCCTGAAACGAAGGATGAATACATCCAAGAGATTAAAGCCTCTCAAGAAAAAGCTCGCATTCAATTTTTGAACAAACAGCGTGATACCAAGCTTATTTCTTTACAAGGCGCTCGTGCCAACAAATACACTTGCGACTGGGATAAAATTGAAATTGCTACACCTGAATTCATAGGAAAAAAAGTATTCGAAGATTACGACCTGAAGGAAATTTCCGAATTCATAGACTGGTCACCATTCTTTCACGCCTGGGAGTTGCGCGGTCGCTATCCTAAGATCCTTGAGGACAAAGTAGTAGGTGAAGAAGCATCCAAACTTTTCTATGATGCCCAGAAGCTGCTGCAAAAGATCCTGGAGGAGAAACGCTTCACAGCCAAAGCTATTTATGCTATCTATCCTGCAAATTCTATTGGCGATGATATCGAGGTATACAAGGATGAAATGAGAAAGGAAATTCTAGAAACCTTTCATATGCTTCGCCAACAAGTTCAAAAAAATGGTAAACCTAATTACTGCTTAGCTGACTTCATAGCGCCTAAAGATAGTGGCCGTGTTGATTACCTCGGAAGCTTTGTAGTTACAACAGGACATGGTGTTGAGGAAATGGCTAAAAGCTTCGAAGCGGAAAATGATGATTACAGCTCTATCATGACCAAAGCATTAGGGGATCGCCTTGCCGAAGCTTTTGCCGAACTCCTTCATAAAAAATGTCGAGACGCCTTTGGGTTTGGAAAGAATGAGAAACTCAGTAACACAGAACTCATCTCTGAGAAATACCGTGGCATCCGGCCTGCCGCAGGTTACCCCGCTTGTCCAGATCATACGGAAAAACGAATCCTATTCCCATTTCTCAAAACATCGGAGACTATAGATGTCAACCTCACAGAAAACTGTGCCATGACCCCAGCTAGCTCCGTTTCTGGACTCTATTTTTGTCATCCTGAAGCACGTTATTTTGCTGTGAGTAAAATTCAAAAAGATCAAGTCGAAGACTACGCCCAAAGAAAAAACATCCCAGTCAAAGAAGCAGAAAAATGGCTCTCTCCGGTCCTTTCTTATTAAGTTTAGCCTCCAAAAAAGACCTTGCCTAAATCGCCCGATTCCGTCATATTCACATCTCAATTTGGCAGAGATGCGGGTGTAACTCAGTTGGTAGAGTGCAACCTTGCCAAGGTTGATGTCGCCAGTTCGAGCCTGGTCACCCGCTCCATTCTGACCATCCATCAGTCCTGCATGGCTCTTCATCAAAAGATGGGGACGCCTGGGTTGTTAAACATAATAGTTGGCCGCACTGAGCGATCACACGCAAGCGGTAGTTTTTAAAGTCATAAGCTTTTCGTTGGATGAGTTTCATTTTCCTATCAAAGCCTTCAGTCATGCTAATTGAAAACCCGGAACTCTGTGAAATTGATTTCTTCAACCACAGTCTTTTGAAACTTTACGTAAGAATATTTGGTAGCTTTAGACCAGCTTTTAGACCAAGTGCGCACTTCTCTATCTCCTCCTCGCTTATCATTCTTTTCATACTTAATGCTTGGCTTGTTACCTTGAGAGCCAAATAGGACCCAATTTTTACCGTTTTGTGACACGAGGATTTCAAAGTTCCTCAGAGTAGAAGCTGGCGTAACAATCTCCCGAGGAACTATTTCAATTTTCCGAATTTTTGTCGGGCGTTTAAGTTCAATCAAGTACCAAGGAGCCACACCCCCTAAATTTTTACCAGATGACCAATAAGTCATTATATCATTATCTGTTGCCCGTATAGGTCTGTAATTGTAGACGTGGCTACCGTCAATATGACTCGCAGATATCCAGCGATTTAAGGTGACATTCATACTGCTAATAGCAGGAATTCCGTTCCATCTTTTTGCATCGCGGTAAGGACTTTGAATCCCTGCACTTCTTCTCAAGATACGCGTTTCATTTGTGTCAGGATCAGCCGTAAAAATTCCCCAATCATAGTAGGCTTCATCTGGCTCCATGCTGCCATCGCTATGATAGAAGGTCTCTCTACCCGGAGTTAATTTGTTATCTTGCTGATCGTTGTTTTCGTAGATGACATTCTCTGTCCCCTGATCAAAATAAACTGCCGAAACAGGAGAATCGACATTCGAAATACCAGAATTTTTGTTAATATTCCTTATTCTATTCTCAAAGATTTGCAGAGCGTCAATGCTGGGATCGTCGATGTTGTCTGGAACCCAATCAAAACCTTGGTGACCAAGTGTATATATACCTGCGCCATCAGTTAGTTTCTCCATGGCATAGCGAATATAATTATGTTGAATAATATTGCTATGACAAGTCAGCGGATGAAACAAAGAGCTTCGCCAGCCCCATCCCCATGAGATCCCCGAGTATGGGCAATGTTCCACTTCATTATTTGCTATGATGCAACCGACGCCCTGAACACCTACTATGGGAACGCTGCCCTCGTATATCTTAGCGCAGTCTTGGAAATAATTTTGGGCAATGCGGACATTAAGAATTCTATCATTATACCCGTCAATATATTGCCTATCTAGATTGAAAGCTGATGAATGTAACACCACTCCGTTGCCTCCAGTCTTATGAAAATAGTTACCTACTACATCACACTGTTGGCATCCAATATAAAATTCAATTGCTGTTGCGGCAACCCGGGTAAATTTACAGAAGTTAAAATCAATGTTATCCGCATACTCAAGATATACGAGGCTTGGCTGTTTATCGCGAGTAACTCTCCCGTCATATGTTCCCGCCTGCCGTCCCATCACAACTCCACCATGATTCCACCCTGAGTCCGCAAAAACAATGCCTCGAAACTCAATATTGCGTACGTGGTTGCTATTTGTGCCATCAATTTTAACCAGCGTTTCGACCTTTGGATAGGCAGCTTGCAAATTTGAAGCATTTTCACCAGAACGCATCTTGTAGTGTAAATAATCTGATCCCTTCCAGAACTCACCCGGTTCATCGAGGAAAGTGATGCTATTTTGAAAATAATAGGACATTTGGTTAGTAAAAAAGCCCGACATGTCGAGCATTTTTGATTCGTCCTCAGAGACCATCTTCACATAAGCAAACGACCCTGATGATGGGGAAATTATCTTTTTTACACGCATTAGTTGAGTGGTCCATTTCGTATAGAGATACATCTCTACAGGATGACCATAGCTAATCCCTTCAATCGCTTTGCTAATAATGGAGCTTTTGGAAACACGGATAAAATTCCGGTAGACTCCCTTGGACATACGCACCGCATCACTTAGAGCGGGTTCACTGCGAGCAAGTATTGCTCGCTTATTTGCCTCATTTTTCCCGGTCGCCAATTCTCTAAAGCTGGCCTTGTTAGCAATCCGATGCCAGCCATTATAGCTTTTCCAATTACCTGTAATTTTTTTTCCTCCACTTAAAACCGGAATCTTATTCGGCTTATTTCGGTAAATGACTTTGTATCCATTCTGACCGGAGTCCTCTGGCGTAAATTTGAGCTCTGCGCCGTAGTAATAATAGCCCTCATCCAATATGACATGGACATCGCCTTTCCAGTTGTTGCCAAGATTCTTAACCTTATTTTTTGCGCTACTGATCGTCGTAGCTTGACTCCAACTCAGGCCGCTTTTGGAGTCTTTACCACCTGACGAAGATGGTTTGACATAGAAGGTTTTGTGAACCTCTGAGTATAAGTTGCTTGTGACTAATACCGAGAGAATGAATGGAATGAAGATGAGAATAAGTTTTTTTTTCATATAGATGTAAATACGTAGTAATACTGATGGTTTTTATTGGTTAGATGTTTTCACTATTTGTATGATAGAGACGGAAAACTAGCAGTTTTTGTTATTTATTAATTACAATAATTGATGCTTAAACATATAAATTATCCTTTAAACATGCAAGGAAATAATCTTCCCCTGAAATATTAGCTACAGACTTGCTTACGTAGCTTTTTGAGTTCTTTTACTGCCTGTGAGATTGCAGTTAGGTCTGAAATCTCCCCATATCTAAGGATCAAGTAAAGGTCTCGAAAGTGTTCTAGAGATAATTGCTTAGATCCATCTAAGTTTCCTTTTATACGATTGAGATAAGTAAAAGCACCTTCTGCTTTTTGAGGCGAAAGATCGTTCTTTCGAAGATAAGCCGCCAGCTCTTCGTATTCTTGGAGAACCGGATCCTTATTTTTCTTTCTAAAAATTGACCAATTCATAAGCATCAATAGAAAAATCGATCCAAAAATCATGGCTAAAATCAATACCATCAAGGCATTAGAGGGACTAAAACCAAGCCGTTGCACCACAGACAACTGTCTACTTGCGTCATAACCCAAAAAATCATCCCACTTGGCATTGGCTTGGTCCCAGCGAGCTGATGTTTCATCCAGCGGTTTTGACAACCACTCAGGCATCCATCCCGGTTTAAAGACCTCAAATTCATTCTCCCCCACAGAAAAAATCAGACCACTACCCATGCTCTCTCTTAAGTTATTGATACCGGACTCAATACGCTCTGGAGAAACTACAGATGTAGGATCAACACGTACCCAACCTCGACCCTTTAACCATACTTCATTCCAGACATGGGCATCTTGTTGACGCACCATCATAAACTGCCCATAGTCATTCCATTGTCCTCCCATGTAACCAACAACGATTCTAGCCGGCAGTCCGCAAGCTCTTGCTAAAGTCGCAAAGGATGCTGAGTAATGCTCACAATAACCCTCACGTTCCTCAAATAAAAATGCATCTAGGGCATCTCCAGATAACACGGCTGGGTTGAGTGTGTATTGAAATTCATTATCCGCGTAATAATCCAGAATATTTTGAACAATTTCTTCCTCGTTGGCAGACGCACGCAGATCCTGCACCAATCGAACCACGCGATTACTTAGCGTCGAGCGGTATGGTAATTCTAATGCTTTTTCCAAAAAAGCTTCACTAGCATCTTTCGAGGACGAATCACTGGAGGAAATCACTTCATAACGGATCTTTTTACGAACTTTGTTGGGATACGCTATGATACGGCCTGCATAACCTCTTGAGTACGAAGGAATAGCCACCGGAAAATCTAAGGCCATTAACCACTCTTCGTAGTGCGGTAAAAGTAGAATTTCTTGTCGATAAATACGGTCAAAATCACTACGGAGATCTTCATGATCGACATCGGAGATGACTTGTAAGGTCGGCTCGTGCTGCCTTATGCCTTCGCCTCGAACCCATTTCATTCCGTCCAGCGTTCGCCAGAGAACTGTTCCGCGCCAATACAATTCAGAATGGGAAGGTATTTGCCCATCAGGAAAAGTCACTCGAAAGGCCGGTCGTGGATCAGAAATCATTCTTGTAACAGAGCCAGGAGCGACTTCTTCCGAAAAACCGCTTTTACCATCCAACACTGTAATAGCCAAAGGAGTTTGTATACGGGGAAAGAACAGATACAGAAAGACCACCAAAGGCATAGCCATCAAGATGATTTTAAAGAGCAGTTTCATGGATTTCACTTTCGAGGATCGAGACGATCGATGACCTTCTAGGAGGCAATAAGTAACCCAGCCAAACTGAATTAAAACAAAAAGACACATGATGATGGATTGGGAAAACAAGAGTGAAAGGGCTAATAAAAAATAAGAAAACGTAATAAGCACATAATAATCTTTTCGATTATGAGTCTCTAAGAGTTTAAGACCATATAGGCCGCAGAAAAGAAGCCCACCCGCATCTTTACCCCATAAAACCCCGTAACTCAATAAAGTCGTTACGACAAAAATGAAAAATACAAAAGCAGCAAAGAACTTGGGAACTTGCAATCCATTATAATGCAACATACATCTCCGATATACTGCCGCTCCCAAGAGAAACACACTCATCCACACAGGCAAGTAACTCAGCAGCGGGAGGATTGAAACCACATAACAAGCGATAGCATAATAGGTAGTTCTCTGATCTAGCTTAGGCTGACCAAACTGGCCCATAAAGTTCGACTTAAAGAGCTGAAAGGAATTCGAATTACTCATTGTATTAGCAGCAAACATCACACCTTTCCTGTTACCTTGGGGAATAAAGCTAACGCTCTCATGATAGAGCGGTAATGTGATTCTCCTCGGCTGGCTGGAAATTTTTCATCCAACAGATTAACCGTAAACTCTACATGATCCTCGTGAGCTTGAACAACCCAACTTGCTAATTGAGAGAGTTTCGCTTCAACATCCAGCGCCTTTAAGCCATTGTAATCAAAGCAGATCTCTGATACTGCACCCCCCCGGTAATCCTTTATCAGTAATCCTTTACCTCGAGAATAGGCTTTCCAATCTATATGCCTTTGGGATTCCCCCGGAGTATAGGGTCTATGGCCCGCAAAAGAATCCCCGGGTGAAGGGGACCACTCATCATCACTATCCTCCATCTCAACTGAAGGTGCCGGCCAAAGCAGTGCACTCTCCAACTTTGGATAAATAAGACACTCCAAATCAATCGAAAATTCTTTTTCAAAAGAAAAAAAGCCAAGAGGATAATGTGACTGAATCTTGATACACTCAAAATGTATCACTCCACGATCAGGAGCTGGAATAGCCAACTCATGAATATGACTCGTGCGAGCCGCCAGTGGGGCAATGATTCGACTCTTCTGCGATAAAGGAACATTTCCAAGCCGACACTCTAAAAACTCCTTCTCCTCAGAATTTTCATTACTAAGCGAAAGCTTGACATGTAACTCTGAACCCGCAAAAGCATAAGCTTTACCCTCAAGATGAACCTTTAGTCCCCATAAACTTCTAAACCCATAGAGTCCAGAAACGAAACTAACGCTGACAATAAGAAAAAAAATAAAGTAGGCAGCATTGTTAGAATAGTTAATGGCCGCTAATAACATGAAAAGTGATATAAAAGCCACAAATATTCCATGTGGCGTAAACGTCACTTTTATACCACGATAGAACATACCTTTTATCTTACAGGAACAGCCTGAACTAAATCCTCAACCAAAGCATATTCTCCCAACGGTTCCATCTGGCCTCCAACCCCTAGACGATGCCCCAAAACTGCCGGTGCTATATTTTGAATATCCTCAGGAATCACCATGCCTCTGGCTTCTAAAAACGCCCAAGCTTGAGAAGCTTTTTTTAGGGCTAAACCTGCCCGAGGGGACAACCCTATTCCCGCGGCATCTTGCTGGCGGCTTTTTTCAAGTATATCAATAATATAATCCGCAATAGGCTCAGAAACATGAACAGCATCTACTTCATTTTGTAGCTCCAATAGTGCTTCACCCTTTAGCGCTGGTCTTAAGTCATTCACCAAACTAGATCTACTTTGGCTTTGGATGAGTTCCTTCTCAGCAGCCCTATTAGGATACCCTAAAGACAGCTTCATCATAAAACGGTCCAATTGTGATTCAGGCAAAGGAAAGGTGCCTCTCTGATAACCTGGATTTTGCGTCGCCAAGACAAAAAATGGTTGAGGCAGCTTATAAGTCATACCATCTACAGTAACTTGCCCTTCCTCCATCGCCTCAAGAAGTGCGGATTGGGTCTTAGGACTTGATCTATTAACCTCATCAGCCATCACAACCTGAGTAAATAAAGGCCCTCGAAAAAAATCAAACTGCTGCTGCTCCTGATTGAAAATAGAGTTTCCTGTCATATCACCTGGCAGCAAATCACTCGTAAATTGAATACGATTCATTCCCAGTCCCAGACTTTTTGAAATCGCTACGGCAAGCATCGTCTTGCCTACACCAGGCACATCCTCAATCAGAACATGACCCCGCGATAATATAGCGCATAAACCAAGACGAATGACTTCTGATTTACCCAAAATAATTGTTTCTATCGTCTTCTGTGCTTCTAAAATTCTATAATGACTATCTTTCATGAATGGTTATCAACATACTTACTAGCAAATGTAGAATCAACTTAAGTTGTCACACCCTAGAAGCCTTGCGATAAATAGGAGCTAATGACACTCAAAGCATGACATTAGCACACTTTTAAGATAGCTCTAGTAAAAGCTCTCTTCTGGTTCTTGATTAGAATTCCGTGGAGCTGTAGTCATCATGTCATCGGAATATGGTTGCGCACCCCTGGTGCTCAACCTTTCAAGGATAGCTTGGATTTCCCTCTGCTCTTTCTCCTGCAATCTACCAGCCTCTTTCCCAAAGACCATCTTGAGCTCATCGATCATCAGGCTATTCAAGTTATTGGCTTCATTAGATAGGTAATTCGAAAAAGCAGCTAAGTGATCAGCATGCGATGATGAATCTCGGGCAAGTTGACTGATTTCAGAAATTGAGCTTTGAACACCCTGAATACTATGGTTCTGCTCTTCTATAAAGGTAGTTATTTCATTAAATGCTTGATCCACTCCTCCAACCTTTTCTGCAATACGGCCAAAGTTAGCACGAATCCTCTCTGACTGCTCATTAATCTTATCTAAAACTTCCACCACTTTGTCAGAGGCCTCTACAGCCTGTTTACTTTTATCAATAGAACCATTTATGAGTTTATTGGTTTCCTCAGCAGCTTGCGCACTACGTAGTGCTAGAGACCGAACCTCATTGGCGACCACTGCAAAACCAGCTCCCGCATCACCCGCCCGCGCTGCTTCTACTGCCGCATTGAGTGCTAAGATATTGGTCTGGAAAGCAATCTCATTAATGGTGCTAATCACCTTGGAGACCCCGCTATTGGCCTCTTTAATCTTTTGCATAGAATCAGTTAGATCGTCTGTAGCACCATTGGCTTGGCTCAAACAATCCTCTAGAGCATGAATTTCTTCAACACCTTGGGATGCATTTTGCGCACAATCTCGAGTGGCTTCTCTACTATCTTTAACTTTTTGGCTATTGCTATTTGCTACACTACTTACCTCATCTACTGACGCCCCTATATTTTCCACACTGCTGGTTTGCGCTCCCGCGTACTCTGTGACAGTCCCACATGCCTCTTCAATATCATGCGCTATAACTCTCATCACAGATGAACTAAATTTTAGAGAATGAACATCTCGGTTTAAGTGCTTGATAGCTACTTGAATAATAACTGCTAGATACAAAATACAGAAGATAGTAATAGATATACCGCCATATTGAAACCAACTGACTAGTTTTACTCTTGTCTCAGATTTCCCTTGTTTGAGTTGGACCGCCTTGTTCATTTCTTTTAGTAGTGGGACATTTTGTTGGCGGATGGCATCTAAATCGCCTTTTGTCTCCTGCAGAGGTAAGGAAAGAACGTTCTCTAAATGTTGACTAAATCTCTTCCACATGCCATCCACTACAAGTAACTGCTCTAAAACTTCACCAGTCGCAGCAGCACATTTTCTGTAGTTCGTATTTCCCAGATTCAGTGAAGTGGGGACGTCTCCTGAATAGATCAAGGCATTAAGAGTTGTGGAAAAAACTTCCATAGTGTTTCGCAGTTGCTTAGCCATTTTCTGAGTTGAAGCATCATTCTCCGCTTTAGCAGCAGAATAGATGAGTACCTCCTTGCTCATCTTTTGGGTAAGCGTCCGCTGGCGACCTGCTAAATTGATCAACATTCCATCATCCTTTTGTTTCGAGAGTGTGGAAAAACATAGAAAAAGCTGCGAAATGGTCAGGATCATTAAGGTTATACAAGGTATCGCCAATTTCAGGCCCAGCCCCTGTGTGTAATTTTTCAGAAAACCAGGCACCGTCATCATTATCTGACTATTTCGGTTAGCTTGGGCGTAACTATAAGAAAATTAATAAGTCACAATCAAAGTTATATCAGAGCATGCAAGTTGAAATACCTACACTAAAATGAGAACTTAAGGTATTTCCAAGCCCTGAAGAACACTGCTTTAACTCAACAATATTACACCATTCCATTCTCATCGAAGACAAGAAATGGTTCTCAACAGCCTGTATGCTGTATGTAAACGCACCTATTAAACTGTCTTGGACCCGAAGCAAGCAATATCCAAACCCTTAGATCAACCCTTGGCCAATTGTAAGGCAGGAATTATCTAATCCTTGTTTTCATCATTCTGAGATAGTCGTCACTGCCTGAACTTTTTCAAACAATGGAACAAAGAGGTTCGTAACGATATCTCCCCAAGGTGTCCACTTGCTTTCATCCAATCAAGCAAGTCCCAAGTAGTTTTAATGTGTATGGAATTATTTTCCAAATTACAGAAAACTCATTTAGATCAACTCTAATTTTGATAACAAAAATTAATTACAAAAATTACTATTTAAGCAATATCTTAAAAGTTGTAACTTTATTATTATCAGAGAGGTTTGCGAATTTATGTTAATGATTCCATCCCTGCCAAATATTATTCCGACTTAACAAGATTTAATTTCCCATTTTATGATTATGTGTTTATTTGTGATGAATGACTGTAGGAAAAAAAAGCACTTTCAATCTAACTTATAGATTTAAAAGATTTGGCATACTTGCTGTAGTACCATTGTACCATTTGCTAGTCCCTTATTCAGCCGCTAATCCATCAGGAGAAAATGTCATCCGTGGAAGCGTGGCATTTGAACGCAACGGCTCTACCCTTACAATTACTCAGAATACAGATCGTGCGATCATCAACTGGAATGAATTCTCCATTGCAGGAGGAGAATTAACAAAATTCCTCCAACCAAGCGCCTCTTCTGCAGCTCTTAACCGTGTAATTAATAATACCCCTTCAGAGATATTTGGAACATTAGAGGCAACCGGAAAAATATATCTTATAAACCCAAGTGGAATTTTAGTAGGCAAGTCTGGGGTTATAAACACTCAAGGCTTTGTGGCATCAACATTAGATGTCACTGATGACGATTTCTGGGCCGGTAGTAACATAACCTTTAAGGGTGATAGTAAAGCCATGGTCAAAAACCTAGGCAACATCTCTGTAGATGGTGGAGACATTTTTCTCATTGCAAAGCAAGTGGTAAATAAAGGAGAAATCTCTGCTACAGATGGCACAGTGGGGTTAGCCTCAGGCGAAGAAATACTTCTCACCGAGACCCCTGCCGATTCTGGTAGAAGATTATTTGTAAGGTTGAATAATACTGGAGGGCCCGTAGAGACAGGCGTTATCAATGAAGGTGTGATTACGTCAGCTCAAGCCGAGTTAGCTGCAGCTGGCGGTAACATGTATGCGCTAGCCATTAAAAACAGTGGGAAAATTCGCGCTACAGGTTACCAAAGTGCCGGAGGAAAAATATTTTTAACTGCAGGGGAAAATAGCAAAATACTCCAAAGTGGTGAGCTTAGCGCAGAGCTTGTCGTGGCGGAGGGACCAGAAGGCGCAAAAACTTTTGGTGGAGAAATTAAAATCATTGCAGAAGAGGGTGTAATCGAAATGACTGAGGGTGCAATAGTAAATGCAACTGGAACAGATGGAGGCGGAACCATCCATATTGGTGGAAGCAAACGTGGGGACGGACCCCTGCCCAATGCAAAACAAGTAACAATCCAGCCTAACGTTACTATCTTAGCAGATGCCCTTGAAAATGGAAATGGAGGTGAAATCATTGTCTATGCAAATGACACCGCCCAAATATACGGAACCTTTTCCGCTCGCGGAGGAGCTTTTTCTGGCGACGGAGGATTTGTTGAGACCTCTGGAAAAAACTTCTGGATTTTTCCTCATTGGTATTCCTCGGTTGATGTAACAGCAGTAAATGGACTAGCGGGGGAATTTCTCATTGACCCTACTAGAATCAATATCGAACAAAGCACTGTAGCAGGCGGCTCCGTAGCTGGGTCTCCTGTATCAGCAAATACTATATTTGATTTTGATATCAATACGTTTTTAGCATCTTCAAACCTTACCATTGAGTCAGATAGTTTAGTGGCTGGCAACGGCGATATTATTGTCTCAGGAGATGTAGTTATCAACTGGACAGCCAATACCAGTTTAAGAGTTAACGCACACCGCTCAATTAAGATAAGAAGCGGAGCTCAAATCATAAGCACTTCTGGTGATATTACCCTCATAAGCAATGAGACTGGGGTAACGGGTAATTTTAGGGGCATTGATCTCGACAACACCACGCTTCAGACTATCGATGGAAACATCATGCTCATTGGCAGCGGGGGAACCACTTCCAATGACAATGGCGTTAGGCTCCGCAACGGAACTAAGATAGTAAGCAGTAATGGGGATATTTCCATTACAGGTCAAGGAGGGGGAGATGGCTTAGACGGAAATGGCCGTGGAGTTCTTATTGTTGGCAATAATACCGAAGTCATAACCTCTGGAAGTGGAAATATCTTCATCAACGGAATCGGTGGCAGTGGCAATGGTGATGATAATGTTGGCGTTCTTATCAACAACAGGGCAAAAATTACAGCGGGGAGCACAGGAAATATTGAAATTACCGGTGTTGGAGGCATCGGCTTAGGTAGCAACAACCGGGGCGTATTTCTTGGTAGAAATTCAGTTATTGAAAACGAAAACGGTGACATAATGCTTACGGGTACTTCTAACACATTAAACGCGGACGCCATCTTCGTTAATGGCAGGTCATCTATATTGGTTGACAACACAGACAATGACAGTGGACGACGAATCACCATTGAGACCGGTTCAGGCAATCTAGGGGAAATCGATATTAACGGCAGGTTACAAGCAAGGGAACTCGTCGTCACATCAAACAGAAACACTGATATATCAAGCGGCTCAATAGTCAATAATGTCATAGGCATCGCTGCATCAATCACGGGCATTAACCAAACTTTTACTTTCTCGCAAAGAGAATCTTTTCGAGTAACAAGCATAGCAGGTATATCTGGGGTTCAATCTAATGGTGATATTACCCTTAGAAGCTTAAGTAATACAGTTACCTTAGTTGATGGCGTTATGAGCAGCAACGGAGACATCAGAATCGGTGCCAACACCTTTATAAATAACGCCGGCTCGAACGCTCTTCAAGCTAACGAGGCATGGAGAGTCTGGTCAGATAATCCAGTAGATGATGTTGTTGGTAGCTTAACACCCGATTTCATTCAATTTGGACGCTCCTTTAATAGGAGTAATGGAGTCGGGGATGGCCTGATTTACAGAGATCGCCCAGACGGATTAAGCTTCGGTGGCACAGAACTCAGTAAAGTTTTTGACGGAAACACAGATGCTAGCGCTGGCCTTAGCGAATCAGACTTTGTTTTTACTTTTGGCGGAACCCAATCAGAGTTAACGCCCAATGCCCTCAATAATTTTTCTGCGACATATGCTAACGCAAATCCAAACCCCGTTCCCGAGCCTCTTCAAGAAGTGACCTTTGATTTTGATCGCATTGACAGAAGTAAAATCATTATCAATGGGGTCGAGATCAGTGCCATCGGTGTGAGAAATCGAGGTGTCTTTTCTGGATTTAGCCAGAACATAGGACGAATTAATCCAGTTCTTCCGCCTCAAGTAGCAGGCGATGAAATAGCCGTACCACCTATTATCGACTTTGATAACGATTTAGAACCTTTGCAAGATCAAAGTTTTGCTAACCTCACTATACAGCAGCTTGAAAACGTATCTACACAAGCAGGTGGAACGAATAACTTTCTATTTCAACCAATCGTTGCAGAAGGCCCCGAAACCCTAGGAGAGGAGGAAGAATATCTTATCTATGTTTCTTCCGCTGACGTGCAATAATTTATTGAATACTAAGCTGTAATAGATACCTTTGGCCTATTAAGAGGGAGATGCGCTTCCTAAAATTACGAGATAAATCAACATAGGCCACTTCTTTGGTAAATTCAGCACTCAGACATTTGTATAGCGGTATCCTCACACTGTGCTTTGCCAGCTTAATCTATGCTCAGGATGAGGGTCGCATTCAACCACGCGAAATAGATGCGACTAGTGATCTCCCCGTAATTCCCCAGCAAGAAATACCTTTAGACCTAGACGACACCATTCTTGTCGACGCCCTTAAAGCGCTTGTCTTTTTGAATGATGAACAAAGCCTCTCGACTCATTCAATGGATGCCGAAGGAATAGTTACAAGAGAGGTCTCTATTTTAGATACCGAGTCGTTCCGAAATAAAATTCAGAGCTACCTTGGGAAGCCAGTATCGCTTTCGCTTTTATACGAAATTGCCAAAGAGACCATTCTTTACTACAGAGAAAACAATCGTCCGGTCGTAGATGTATTTGCCCCAGAGCAGGATATTTCCAATGGGGTCATTCAAATGGTGGCTATTGAGTCAAAAGTTGGAGAAATTAATGTTCAAGGCAATAAATGGTTTTCTAGCAATAGAATACGAGAACTATTTAGCCTGAAAGGTTCTGATGGAATTCTAATCAGTAAAATTGATCAAGACCTTCAAAGAATAAACCAAAACCCCTTTCGCAATGTAGAGGTGATATTCGCACCTGGTACTGAAGATTATACGACTGATATCATCCTCCAGACCGAGGATCGGTTTCCAGTTCGATTCTACAGTGGCTGGGAAGACACCGGAAGTGATTTAACAGGTGACGAACGCTGGCTTTTTGGATTTAACTGGGGAGACGCTTTTTTGCAAGACCACCAGATGAGTTATCAGTTTACTGGTAGCAGTGACTTTGAAATGCTAGCTGCTCATTCCGGTTCTTATCTCATCCCATTACCTTGGAGTCACAATTTATTTTTTTACGGAAGCTATGCAGAGAGTAATGCTGACGTTACCGGCTCAAGCATCGTTGGTAGCAGTTGGCAAATAGGAACTCGCTATACGATTCCACTTCCAGATTTTCATAACTACAGTCACGAACTCGTATTGGGTTATGAATTTAAACAATCTGATAACTTAACAGATGTGGTCGGACTCTTTCAAATTGGCTCCCTTAATGATGTATCACAATTTATTTTTGAGTATGGAGGGTCCTTAGGAGATAGGATAGGTGCTACTTCCTTGACCATCACCGGAGTTTTGAGTCCCGGAAAGATGACGAGTCTTAATGATGACCGCGCATTCCAAACAAGTCGAAATACGATTGATAGCAATGCTGACTATGCTTATGTTAAAATTTCTGCAGAGCGCCTATTTAACCTACCATGGAATTTCACCACTTTTCATAACTTCACCTTACAAGTCTCTAATGCTAATCTTCTACCAAGTGAGCAGCTTGGTGTTGGCGGTTATTATTCAGTACGTGGATATGATGAACGTGAACTAATCGATACGGACGAAGGTTGGCTTATGAGACATGAGTTAAGAACTCCAAGCTTCAGCCTATTCGACCTCATAGGGACCCAGAGAGAATCTAGAGATGAGTTGCAGTTTTTAGCTTTTTGGGACTATGCTGATGTTTCACCTTTCGAACCAATCGCCGGGGGCTCTCCGAGTGAATCCATCTCTTCGGTGGGCGCAGGTTTTAGATATACGATCGGACAGTATCTAAGTTTAAGATTCGACTACGGGTTGCAGCTAATCGATGTTCCAGGTACGACATCGCGTTACAATGATAGATGGCACATTGGAGTTTTACTTTCATATTGAAATAACCTTGTAACGAAATGGGAAAAAGTGAGGATATTTAGAACAGAGCACCCCTGAATGCTCCTTCTCAATTGCCCTTACAAGGTTGATATCTTAGGAGGTAGGAGGCTCAAAGTGGTCATACTTTGAAGTGGCTCTATCCTTCCAGGTGCTAAAATTTTATTTTACTTCTGGAGAAGGTATTTGGGATTAAGCTTTTCCAGCGACTTAGGCAAAAAGAGACCATTTTTTCGAATTAGTTTATTATCAAACCAGACTTCTCCACCTCCATAGTCTCTCCGCTGGATGCAAACCATATCCCAGTGGACTTGGGAGCGATTCCCATTATCTGCATCTTCGTATGCTTGACCCGGAGTGAAATGGAAAGAACCCGCAATTTTTTCGTCGAATAGGATATCCCTGATAGGATGCAAAATGTGCGGATTAAACCCCAAGGAAAACTCGCCAATGTAACGAGAGCCTTGATCAGAATCCAAAATTTCATTGAGACGCTTTTCATTACTATTGGCCGTTGCTTTGACGACTTTGCCTTGAGAAAACTCCAGCCTAATGCCATCAAAGGAAGTTCCTAGATAAACGCTCGGCACATTAAATGTGACGCATCCCTCAACACTATCTTTGACCGGACAGCTATAGACTTCACCATCGGGAATATTACGCTCGCCGCCACATTCGACCGCACCAATGCCCTTGATAGAAAAATGTAGATCGGTTCCTGGTCCTTTAATATGAACCTCATCTGTCTTTTCCATAAGTTTTTTTAGAGCCCCCATACCTGGCTTCATGCGGCGATAGTCGAGCGTGCAGACTTTAAAATAGAGATCCTCGAAGGCCTCTGTGCTCGACATGCCCTGTTGAGCCATGGAGGAGGTAGGCCAACGTAAGACCACCCATTTCGTCTTATTTACACGCCAGTTCAGAACAGGCCTCATGATCTTTGCAACCATTTTCATCTTAACTGAGGGAACATCCGAATTTTCAAAAATGTTATCTGCACCACGCAAAGCAATATAAGCATCCATCCCCTTCATTCGCTGGAGCTCAATGCTAGCATTGGATTTAACAGCAGCCTCATCAGCAGCTAACAATAATTCACGAGTCACACGAGCTTGATGAATATGAGCAAATGGATGCGCACCTTTTTTACGTGCAGCACGAATAAGAGCAACGACCATTTCTTCCGGAACGTTGTAAGCATCTATAAGAACCTTTTCTCCACGTTTGAGGTTCGTTGAAAATCCAGTTAAAACATTGGCCAATTCATTATAGCGAGGATCCATCATGCAATGAAGCTAGCCTAAGCCAGTCACGACCACAACGATAGATTTTGCCCAGGGCATGCATTGAAAAAATAGAATCAAGGCTTGACAGAAAAAAGCGGTGAGACCTGCTTATTCGCCCAGGCTTTCATCCAGCGGTGCGAAAAGTCTATAGCTTCTCCGATCACCTGATCCATATTGAGGTAACGGTAAGTGGCTAATCGGCCCAGGAAAGAAACTCCTTTTTGTTCCTCTGCAAGCTTTACATATTGTTGGAGAGTATCCTTATCTTTTGCTAGACGCTTTGGATAATAAGGTAGATCATCGGATCCTGTCTCTTGGCTATATTCTCTATAACATACTGTTGCTTCGTGTTTTTCCCAAGGTGTAAACCATTTGTCTTCACGGCTGCGTGTATGAGCTACTTTCTCTTCACAATAATTGATTAGGGCATTCCCCTGATAATCACCATGAGTAACATCTAGACGCTCAAAAGTCACTGTGCGGTAACCCAACCGACCTAGCTGATGATCAAAGAAAGCATCAATCGGTCCAGAGTAAAATAGATGGTCATATTCGGCTTCTACACCAGACTCATAACGGCAGGATGTTTTGACCTCTATTTTTTGATGATCGAGTATTTGTTCTACGATAGCCGTATATCCATCTAAAGGAATCCCTTGATAGTTGGTAGAATAGTAGTTGTCATCATAATTAAACCGCACCGGCAAGCGCTTAAGCACCGAAGCAGGAAGCTCAGTCGGTTCACAGCCCCATTGTTTTTTAGTATATCCATAGAAAAATGCATCATAGAGATCTCTACCAATGAATTTTAAAGCCTGTTCTTCAAAGTTCTGAGGCTCGCCAATCGAATCATCCCCTAAGCTAGCAACAAAAGTCTTTGCTTCATCAGGACTAAACCGCTTGCCAAAGAATTGATTGATGGTTAGTAAATTCAAAGGTAACGAGTAAATACCCTTATGGGTAACTGCCTTCACCCGATTCACATATGGCCCAAACTCAGCGTATTGATTCACATAATCCCAAACATCTTTGCGGCTTGTATTAAAAATATGCGGACCATATTGGTGTAGCATGATCCCCGTGCTATCATCCCTCTTGGTATGACAGTTACCAGCGATATGGTCACGCTCCTCTAAGATCAAAACATGACAATCCAGATTGTCTACTAGTTGACGAGCGAGAACCGCACCGGAGAAGCCAGCCCCCACAATTAAAAATTTCATAGCCCTAAGAACATCAGGATTTAGTATTTAGGCAACCTCATTATCAGGCTGTGATTCAGGGACTCTGCCTAACCGCAGATCTATCCCGCGATCGATCACCTCAAAAATACCCGGTCCCCACTTGATATGCACCTTCGTTCCATTCCCCAAAACATTACAACGGCTGCTTTTACATGAATCTCGAAATGCCTTCCAAGGGTGCTTCACTTTTACTCTGCCATCAAAGAGAACATCATAGCCTACCCTTCGCAAGGTCAACTGGTACTCTAAATCCTCCCAAGAAATGGGGCTGAAAGCGATATCAATAGGCCCGGCCTTTTCCAAAGCCTTACGGCGATAGAGCATACAGCAACCCATATTTGCAATCGTTGGCACAAGGTGCTCAAACTGCCCATCATCAGGTTCTAGTTGATGTGTGTTAGGCCGAGGCCATAGACGATAGTCGGCCCAAAGCAATTTTCTCTCATCATCTTCACAAACAATCTTACACCCAACAGCACCAGCATAACGGTTCTGCCTAAGATCTTCGACTAAGCGCTTTAGCCAATCCGAGCCCATTTGAATATCATCATCTAACCGAGCTACCAAGGGCGAAGAAGTTTCCGCAACTAACCAATTCATGGCCGCAGGCAAACCGATATTCACCTTAGTAGTCAGAGTATTTACTTCAAATGGAAGTTGCTTACGTTTTTCCCACAGCATTTCAGGGGAATCGTCCCCGGCACCATTAAAGAGAATAAATACTTTAAAATTTGGATAATCCGTTTGAGCCAAACAATCTATTGTCCTCTCAAGCATCGCTTTGTTATTTCGTGTCACAATCAGTATATCCACTAAAGGTTCATCTGCTTTCCATTCATCTTCCAAGTTTTTACCAATGCGCCAGCAAACTTTTCCCGTTGGCCAAGTATTTCTAATCTGCTCTAGGTCTGGAAAGTCTGGATGCCAATGCCATTTTTTTTGCCACATATTGACAACACGGTCGTCTAGTTGATTACAAAGCTCCGGCTTACTAAGAACCTCCCATGTATCAGCGATGTCTGAGCTAACCAGAACCTCAGGTTCGACCCATATTTCATAACCCAACTCACGTGCTGATAAACAAAAGTCATCTAACACTAAGTTCGGCTGCGATTTACAACTACGTTGAAGTTTTTCGAAACCTCTGTCAAACCCACCCACTTCTTGAAAGGCCTTTTTGTTAATCAAAAGCAAGGAACCAAAAACACTATCCACTTCTCTCTGTGATGCATAGTGAGCACCGTCGGCTTCCCCATAACCAATATTGGCAAAAATCTCACGCATACCTAAATAGCTAACAACATTCCGACCACAACTAATGATGAGGCCTCGAAGATCTACCGTCTTCACACCAACAGCAGCGACTCCACGATTCTCTTCTAAGACTAAACGTAGGGCCTTGAGCCACATCTTTTGATGAATGGCAATTCTTTCACTCATCACTGCAAAATGATCAACTGCTATTTGCGAAATCTGATCATTGATTTCCTTATAATTTGAAACCACTCGTATATCGACTGCTTCGCCGACAGTTGTCTCTATATGCTCAAGACAGTCCTTAATCTCTTTACCCGGCTTCTCAGATATAACAAATATGGTTCCTCGATTCATTGTTTGCTTTCTATTTTTATTTCTAATTCGGCCTTGACACGCTTGATCAAACCTCTCCAATCACCTAAATGATTTTGACGGAAGAGCCTCACACTTGGATACCACGGACTATCCTCTCTAGCTAATAGCCATCGCCAATCCGGCGCATATTGGATCAACCCCCACACGGGTTTGCCTAATGCCCCGCACAGATGCAAAACCGAGGTATCGACGGTGATCACTAGATCCAATTGTTCAAGGCGCTCGGCAGTATCATAAAAATCCTTACATTCTGAGCCCCAATCACCAATGAAGGGAAAACTCTTCAAATCCTCCATTCTTTGACCCTTTTGCAAGCTTACCCATTCTACATTCTTTAATTTAAATAAAGGTGCTAACTCAGAGATCGAGCAAGATCTTGAGAGATCACGCCCGTGATTGGGATCACCAGCCCAAACCAATCCTGCTCGAAACGGATGACTCTTCGCCTGAATTTTCTTGTCTAATTTGAGATAAGCTTCTCCCGAAGCAAGGCTCTCTAGTTGTGTGCCAAAAATTTTTGGCAATGAAAAAACTGGTACTTGAAAGTCCACTTCAAGCACCTCTTCTCCTACATCGAGTAACTCGTCCACAAACCCCATAGTATGAATAAGGCGATGGAGCGACTTCGGACATTCTACCAAGAGCTTGCCAACGCGCTTTCTAACTTCTGGGAAAAAGCGTGCACACTGAATGACATCACCAGCACCTTGTTCAAAAGCAACTAATAGCTTCTGCTTTTCAATGTTATCACCCTCCCAAAGAGGCTCAGACCGTTTGACTATGGTGTTGCGATATTCGAAGGCTTTCCACCCCTGCTTGTAATCACCTTTTAACAACAGTGGAAAGGATCGGTTGTATAGGGCTTCTTGATGCTCGGGGTCTCTTGTTAGAATATCATCACACACTGAAAGAGCCTCTTCATATTTGGCTAACTCTTGAAGCACAACACCGAAATTTGACAAATCTCCATCTGTCATGGACTTCGATTCATTGGCAATGCGATACCATTTTTCAGCAGCGAGGTACTTCTTACGAAGATGCGCAATCTTGGCTAATGCTAAAGCACATTGACCAATCTGCTCTTTTAGCTGATAAGCTTTTAAATAATGATTGGATGCGCCATCAAAGTCTTTTTCCGCATGAAATAAACAGGCTATATTAAAATGACCAGCCCCTGACAGAGGATCTAACTCGATAGCTTTATGATAGTTTGCTTTTGCCTTTTTAGTTTCACCGAACTGTTCCTGGCAAACCCCTAGCATAAGATAGGCATCAACCCAGTCCACTTTCAGCCTAGTCGCCTCTTGATAAAAATGCGCGGCTTCTTCCCATAAGGCTAAATCGATCAACACCTGCGCCACACAGTAATAAAGTTCCGCAACCTGTGGATTGATCTCCAAAGCATCTTTAAAATGCTTCAATGCCTCTTTGAGGCTCCCTTCTAAATGTAACTCTTGCCCTCTGGCAGCTAGGTGAGCCCATGAAACCCCGCTGGAGCTAACCATTGATTTACTACTCATTCTCTCACTCTCTGCTGAATCTCATTTTTTAAACTACTTGCTACTTCGTGTATCGTCTGCGACCAGTCTCTAAAAACCTTCTGACGGAATAGTCTCATACCTGGATACCAGCAGGTCTTATCGGCATTCATTCCCCATCTCCAATCCGGAGAGTATTGAATTAAGTTCCAGACAGGCATTCCAATAGCTCCAGCCAAATGAGCTACCGAGGTGTCTACAGTAATCAGCAGGTCCAAATTTTCTAAGACAGACCTTGTAATTTGGAAGTTATCCAAGGAACTAACCTCCATAGGCCAATTCATAGACTCTAATTCTTGGGCTCCATCCTTCTGCAGACATACCCATTCGATATCTTCAATCGCACGAAGCTCCTCTAATTCTCCTAACTGACATGACCTTAAGCTATCCTGGGCGTGTTGTTTACTACCCGACCAAGCGAGTCCTACCCGAAATTTACCAGCTATATTCTTCTTATTATAGCAGCCTAAATATGGGACAGCTTCTTCTCGAAATTCATTCTTTAAGCCCAATACCCATGGCAAACTGAGCAAAGGAAGAGCCTCATCATAGACAATACATTGGCCGTCACGTTCCACTATTTCATCGACACCAGAAAAGTCTGCTAGTAGATCAACTAACTCTGCTTGACACTCCAAAATGAGCTTACCAACTCTTTTTTTCGCTAAGGGCAGATAACGAATAAATTGTAAAGTATCTCCCAGTCCTTGCTCGGCTCTGAGCAAAAGCGTTCTATCTTTTAAATCCCGACCATTCCACTCCTTGAGCGGATCGACTCGCTCAAGATAACCAGGCAATTTTCGACGCCACTCATGAAACCCCCAGCCGTTTTCATAGTTCCCTTCTCGAAGAAAGATAATTGATAAATTCCAGTAAGGCTGTGGTAAAAATGGATTGATACCAATGGCCTGTTCTAAAACTTGCTTTGCCTCATGATGCCTGTTCTGGCAAACGAGTGAACTACCTAGATTGGCATAAGCCTCAGCATTTGCTGGGTTAAGTTCTAGAACTTGTCGGAAACATGCCTCCGCTTTCTCCAACGCAAAAAATTGCAGATAGGCAATACCTAAAGCATGTTTACACTCCCAGCGCTGATTGTGTTGCCTGCTAGCTTCTTGCAAGAGCCCAAGGCCTTCATCTTCCTTGCCCTGAATCATCAAATGCCTGCCTAAATTGAGTTGGTAGTCCAACTCTTCTGGGGCTAAACGGCAGGCACGCCGATAACGATTCTCTGCTTCATCCAGACGCCCTAATAACTTCAATAAATTCCCTAAGTTATTGTGCACGGAAGGATTACTCGGCTCCAACCTCATGCTTTGCATCAAACAGGCCTCTGCTTCCTGCCATCTTTTCGCCTCTTTCAGGTAAACACCTAGCATCATCCAGCCATCGACATGGTCCGGATAAGCTTCACAAACCTTCCGGGCTGTTTCTATTGCTTTTTGCACATCTCCGCCTCTGAATGCCTCAATACTTGCATCCACCTCTAGCGCTGGCATTGCCAGCCCGTCTCCGCTAGTTCGTTGCTCTCTATACACGCGTGAATGGAACACCAAGCCTCCCAAGCCTAAAATTTACCCAATTAGGGATATCGGCTGCCCCGAGGCAAATCTTAATTCCCGATGTTCTTATGGTTGTTTAGTCAGGAGCCAAGCAATAAGTTCCAGGGTTCAGACAGAACACAGACAACTCCGCTAACTTCATAGCCAGCTCGCCCTTGTATTGATGCCGAATGATAAAGGGCTAGGGACCTAAGGAGTTGCTTCAAACCGAGACACTTTGAAGCCATTCTTTTCCAGCTGATGAAGAATTCCGTCCTGGCCGACTAAATGAGCTGCACCTACAAGAACAAGCTCCGGCTCAGGAGTTTTGATAAGCTCCTCAATTCGAGGCTGCCAATTCTTGTTCCGCGAGATCAGGAGAGTCTCGTAAACCTTCGGAAAACGCTTCTTCATTTTATTAGAAATAAGCTCTTCGAGCTTCTTATCATCTCCCGCCCTCCAAGCTTTTAACAAGTCTCCCATCACTGAGCTCGTTTCATTGAGATCTTGCAAAGTAGCTAAAACCATCTCGCTTTCATTACCCTTCCCGATATTTATCAGGAAATCCATCTGCTCCTCAATTGTCTCAAGCCCCTCTAACTTTTTACCATCCTTTTTAGCCTGATTTTGGAAGTACATATCCACACCAGACTCCTTTATGCCAAGCTTCTGCATTTCTATATCACTAATAGCTAAGAGAATGAGCGGAATTTTCATCACGCTAAAAGTAGCCATAGGGATTTTGGCGGACTGACAGTATGCTTCTAAGGCTTGATAAGCTTCTTCGTTTAGAATTTTGTCAATGGTGGTGCCATCCATGTACATACCTTTAGTCAACAACATGTTCTGCATTGCAGGATCTTTGGCGCGTTCTAGATCCGCCTCTAAAATCACATGTTCAACTCTAGCATAAGCTTGATCATACTCGACTGGTAGCGGGTAATCAGATTTTCTCAACACGTGACAAGTTCCACCCAAATAGGTCACGTAGCCATCGTTGCCCTCAACTTTCCACATCGAGGTCTTCGCCTCTAGCACCGTGCATAATGCGTAGAGAATGAACACTCCACTAATCAATTTTTTCGTCACTTTATCTATCCATAGTATTTTTTGAGTCTTTTTCATCTATTTTCAACTCGCTTAATCAACACGTATATTGAGAAAAAAGAGCAGGTCTGAACTAAGAGTGCATAATCGATCATGAAGATAATTAGTCGGCACTGAAAAAAGGTATTTTTAAGTATATTGGATACTCGAGGTATGACTTTGGGGTAATGGAGCAATTCTTGTAGCAAAGTAGAGTCTGATTTCTTGAGGCATGTGTGATATGGCATGAAGTAAACGAAGA